>NZ_JAOVUC010000019.1:0-1207 GCF_027737875.1 Campylobacter sp. JMF_08 NE1 | reverse complement strand
ATAAACGGCAAGAAAAAGTGAAGTCCCGCACCAAGCGGATCTTTATCAAATTTACCCAAATTTGCTTTGATTCCGACTTCGCCTGATTGGATTGTTACGAAAGGTTTTGCGATTATCAAAACAGCAATAATGCCGATTATGACATATAAAAGCCCTGAAAATTTGCTAAAATTCGGCAAATTTGGTGTTTTGAAATTAAATTTTCGATTTTCTCCGCCGCCGTTGCCGCCGCCGTTTGAACCGCGTTTGTTAAAATAATCATTTAAATCTGCTGGCATTAACGCTCCTTAATTTACATAAGTTAGATATTTTTCAAATTTAGGATTTTCGCCCATAACTACGGCAAAATATGCTTTTTGCAACTTGCTTGTGATTTCGCCCATTTCGCCTTTGCCTATGATTCTGCCGTCAATGTTGCTAATTGGGGTAACTTCTGCTGCCGTTCCTGTAAAAAATGCTTCATCTGCGTTGTAGCACTCATCTCTTGTAATGCGTCTTCGCTCAACTTTATAGCCCAAATCTTCGGCGATTTCGATAACTGTCGCTTGTGTGATGCTTTCTAGGCTTGTATCATTTGGCGGAGTTATGATAACGCCGTCTTTAACGATAAAAAAGCACTCACCAGGGCCCTCAGCTACAAATCCTTGCGGATCTAAAAGTAACGCTTCATCATAACCTGCTTCTGTGGCTTCAAAATTTGCCATTTGCGAGTTGAAATAGTTTGCACTTGCTTTTGCTTTTGCCATCATCGAAAACGGCGCAGGTTTCATCCACGAGCTGATTTTTACCTTTGTGCCTTTGCGAAGTGCTTCTTCGCCCATATACGCACCCCATTCCCATGCTGCTACGATGACATTTACAGGGCAGCCTTTAACCGCAACGCCCATTTTGCCGTAACCCAAAAATGCTAACGGGCGAATATAAATAGTTTCTTTAAAATCGTTTGCTTTGATAACTTCGATATGTGCTTTTTCAAGCTCTTCGGCTGTAAAAGGAATATCGATTAAGCAAGATTTTGCAGAAGCAAAAAGTCTTTTTGTGTGTTCTTTAAGTCTAAAAATCGCAGGACCTTTTTTAGTTTGATACGCTCTAACGCCTTCAAAAACCGCGTTTCCATAATGCAAAGAGTGAGTTAAAACATGCACGGTGGCGTCTTTCCAAGCGACCAATTTTCCGTCCATCCAAATAAATTTAGCTTCGTTCATAG
>NZ_JAOVUC010000018.1:0-1215 GCF_027737875.1 Campylobacter sp. JMF_08 NE1 | reverse complement strand
ATACATCTATCATTATCTACAAAAAATTTCATTCTAGCCATATCTTACCCCTTATGCCTTTTCCAATCTACAAAGACCAGCGTTAAACTCAGAAATTTGAGTGTTAATGTCAAAGCCGTAGTTTGTGATGATATTTGAGCTTTCGCCGATAGTATAAGGCTTGGTGCCTTCCGGATAGCGATCGCTTAAATCAACGCCTTGGAAAATTCCTGCAAAGTTATAAGGTAGCACGATACGATCAGGCGTAACTGAGTGCGAGTAGATACATTTTACTTTTATTTTTGTGCCTTGTGGGGCGTGTATCCACATCATTTCGCCGTCTTTTATGCCGTGATCTGCTGCTAAGCTTGGATTTACATGAGCAAACATCTCAGGTGTAATCGCTGCAAGATATTTGCTAGTTCGTTCTAACATACCTGCACCGCTTAAATTTACAACCCGAAGCGAACTCATGATGGTCGGGAATTCCTTACTCCAATCTTTCTCTTGTTGTTCGCTTTTGAATTTTGTAGCAACACGGAAATTTCGTGCTTGATCGTCAAATGACGGATATTTTTGCACTAAATCCCATCGTGGAGAGTGGATAGGCTCTCTGTGAAGCGGAATAGGATCAGCAAATTCCCAAACTTTCGACCTTGCTCTTGCGTTTCCACACGGACAAATTCCAAATTCTCTACATTTTTGGTTGATAATACCGCTGTAATCATCGCTCCAAGATGAGCCGATTTTTGCCTTTTCTTCTTCGCTTAAAGTAATACCTAGAATTTGCTCGATATTATCTTTTGTGATTTGAGCGTGACCGCCTTTAACCTTTGAATTCGGCAAAGTTATGCTTTCATCGGCAAGTTGTGAAACGCCGTTGTGCTCTAATCCAAAGCGATTTCTAAATCCCATACCACCTTTTTCATAAGGTTTAGTCAAATCATACATAATCGGCGTTCCAGGGTGTTTTGTATCCCAGCACGGCCATGGAAGTCCGTAGTATTCGCCTTTAACATCTCCGCCGATTCCCATAAGCGTATCAGGATCGAAGTTGTGCCAGTTGGCTTGATGACGGCGAAGTCTTTCAGCTGTTCTACCTTGATTTCCGATACTATGTCCGCATCTAGCAATCTCATCTGTCGCATCATCAGGCCATACGAAATCATCTTTAACTTGTTTTAACTCGCAATCGACGATTCCCATTTTCATACCCTTGACATACTCATCGTAAAA
>NZ_JAOVUC010000016.1:0-1244 GCF_027737875.1 Campylobacter sp. JMF_08 NE1 | reverse complement strand
CGCTATTTTAGGTTACACACGACAAGTGTGTTTCCTTATAATAGCGAAATTTTAAAAAAATAAATTTTGCGAATTTGAAGTTAAAATAAATGACAGAAAATGGTTAATTTGCAAAAAAATATATTCAAGATAGAACAGGCGTAGTTACGCACAAATTTAGGCAGTTTCGAGCGAAGTTACCTGTGGCGGTAATGAGCGATGAAATTGCCTAAATTTGTGCGTAAATCCGTCAGGCTTGGGGAATTAAGAGCTAGGCTAGTTTCAACTTAAAAAGCCTACGCCTTTTTCATCGTTCCTGTTTTATTAAATCTATCATGCCAAGATAGTGCTTCGTCTAAAATATGTGGTGTATGTCCTGCTTTTTCCTGTGCGCAAGCTCTATCGAAATAATCTTGCAAAGCTTCTCTGTAATCAGGGTGAGCTATTTTTATCATCTCAGCGGCTCTTTCTCTTGGGCTTTTACCACGCAAATCTGCATAACCATATTCGCTAACTATTACCATTGTATCGTGTTCTGTGTGATCGACATGGCTTACAAAAGGAACGATTGAGCTTATTGCTCCACCTTTTGCAGTTGATGGCGTAAGGAATATAGAAATATAACCATTTCTTGCAAAATCACCGCTTCCGCCTATGCCGTTCATCATCTGTGTTCCCATAACATTTGTCGAATTTACATTTCCGTAAATGTCGGCTTCTAGCATTCCGTTCATTGCTATTACGCCAAGTCTTCTTATGACTTCCGGGTTGTTTGAAAGTTCTTGTGGGCGAAGGACTATGTGTTTGGAGTAGAAGTTGATGTTTTCGCGGAAGTCATCAACTGCATCAGGGCTAAGAGAGAGCGAAGCAGAGCTTGCCATTTCGACAACGCCGTCTTTGATTAAGTCTAAAAGTCCGTCTTGGATAACTTCTGTGTAGCATGTAAGGCCTTTGTATCCTGCTCGTTTAAGTCCAGCCAAAACGGCATTTGCGACATTGCCAATGCCAGATTGAAGTGGCAAAAGCGTATCTTTTGGCAACCTTCCAGCTTTTACTTCATTTTCAAAAAATTTAACGACATTATCTCCGATTGCGATTGAAATTTCATCAAGTGGAGTAAATTTATTAACACGATCTGGTGTGTTTGCTACTACTACGGCTACGACTTTATCTGGATCGACTGTTAAATATGGTGTTCCTATGCGATCATCGACTTTTGTGATATTTAGTGGCTTTCTATGTGGCGGAAGTCCGAGAGTCGCCAC
>NZ_JAOVUC010000015.1:0-1311 GCF_027737875.1 Campylobacter sp. JMF_08 NE1 | reverse complement strand
TCGCTCATTTCGACCTTGACTTCAATCTTATCTAAATACCCTTTTTTGCTTAGGACGATTTGATAATTTAGACTTAATCCTTCGATAGTCGATAAAACATGCTCTACTTGGCTTGGGAAGACATTTACGCCGTTTATGATAACCATATCATCGCTTCTTCCTACGATACTTTCGATCATACGCAAATTCCTGCCGCAAGGGCATTTGCCAGTTTTTATCGAAGTTACATCGCCAGTTCGGTAGCGAAGTAGCGGAATAGCTTCTTTTGTAAGCGTTGTTATGACTAACTCGCCTTTTTCTCCATCAGGCAAAACTTCACCTGTTTTTGGATCGATAATCTCAGGATAGAAGTGATCTTCAAAAATATGCATTCCTTCGCTTTTACCGCACCCTCCGGCGACACCGGGTCCTAAAATTTCACTAAGTCCGTAAATATCGTGATAATTTATCCCCCACGCTTCGGCAATAGCTTGTTTTAGAGCTTTGCTAGTCGGCTCAGCACCAAAAATTCCTGCTTTTAGCTTAAAATCTTTTTTAAGATCATAACCCAAAGCTTTGGCATGATCTGCTAAGTGCATAGCAAATGACGGAGTGCATGAAATCGCAGTCGCTCCAAAATCCCTTAAAAGCATAAGTTGGCGTTCTGTAAAGCCAGAGCTAGACGGCACGACAGAAGCCCCGACAGTCTCAGCACCATAGTGCGCTCCAAGACCGCCTGTAAAAAGCCCGTATCCGTAGGCATTATGCACGGTGTCGTTTTTGCCCACACCTGCCATAGTAAAGACCCTAGCCAAAACTTCGCACCAAATTTCTAAATCTTTTCTAGTGTATCCTACGACGGTCGGCTTACCGCTTGTGCCACTACTAGAATGAATTCGCACGACCTTTTTTTGCGGAACTGCAAAAAGCCCAAATGGATAATGATCTCGCATATCTTTTTTTGTCGTAAAAGGAAGCTTTGAAAGCTCGGAAATATCTTTGATTTCATCAAATTTAAGCCCAAGTTCGGCAAATTTTTTCTGTTAAAATTCAACCTTAGAAATCCTTTTTAAAAATTTGGCAAATCTTTTGTTTTGGATTTCTCTTAGCGTTTCTTTATCAACGATTTCGTTGATGGACCAGTATTTTGGCGTATCACTCATCTTAGCTCTCCATTGCTAGTTTTAAAATTTGTTTGTTTTTTTCGGCGACTTTTGGGTTAAAAATTTCGATTGCTTTGCAAATTTCATCATAAGAAAACGGAAAATTTGCTACATTTTTGATAACAATTCCTAGCATATAAACATTTAACCCGCCTATGTCAAATTCGCC
>NZ_JAOVUC010000014.1:0-2551 GCF_027737875.1 Campylobacter sp. JMF_08 NE1 | reverse complement strand
CTGTTGAAAAAGCTCCGGATGACCTGTGGATAGGGGTGAAAGGCCAATCAAACATCGTGATAGCTGGTTCTCTCCGAAATATATTGAGGTATAGCGTTGTGTCGTAATTATAAGGGGTAGAGCACTGAATGGGCTAGGGCATACACCAATGTACCAAACCCTATCAAACTCCGAATACTTATAATGTAATCACAGCAGTCAGGCGGCGAGTGATAAAATCCGTCGTCGAGAGGGGAACAACCCAGACTACCGACTAAGGTCCCTAAATCTTATTTAAGTGGAAAACGATGTGGAGTTACTGAAACAACCAGGAGGTTGGCTTAGAAGCAGCCATCCTTTAAAGATAGCGTAATAGCTCACTGGTCTAGTGATTCTGCGCGGAAAATATAACGGGGCTAAAATAAGTACCGAAGTCGTAGATTTGCACCTAGTGCAAGTGGTAGGAGAGCGTTCTATTCAGCGTCGAAGCCATACCGGCAAGGAGTGGTGGAGCGGATAGAAGTGAGCATGCAGGCATGAGTAGCGATAAAATATGTGAGAATCATATTCGCCGTAAACCCAAGGTTTCCTACGCGATGCTCGTCATCGTAGGGTTAGTCGGGTCCTAAGCAAAGTCCGAAAGGGGTATGCGATGGAAAATCGGTTAATATTCCGATACCAATATTAGTGTGCGATGGAAGGACGCTTAAAGTTAGGGGAGCCAGCTGATGGAAGTGCTGGTCTAAGTGTGTAGGTTGAGTTATAGGCAAATCCGTAACTCTTTATCCGAGACATTAAAGGCTCTTGACGCTCTTCGGAGTAGATGGAGAATCCTTGATACTATCGAGCCAAGAAAAGTTTCTAAGTTTAGCTAATATTGCCCGTACCGTAAACCGACACAGGTGGGTGGGATGAGTATTCTAAGGCGCGTGGAAGAACTCTCTTTAAGGAACTCTGCAAAATAGCACCGTATCTTCGGTATAAGGTGTGCCTAACTTTGTTAAGGATTTACTCTGTAAGCAAAGAAGGTTACAACAAAGAGTCCCTCCCGACTGTTTACCATAAACACAGCACTCTGCTAACTCGTAAGAGGATGTATAGGGTGTGACGCCTGCCCGGTGCTCGAAGGTTAATTGATGATGTCAGCTTTTGCGAAGCATCTGATCGAAGCCCGAGTAAACGGCGGCCGTAACTATAACGGTCCTAAGGTAGCGAAATTCCTTGTCGGTTAAATACCGACCTGCATGAATGGCGTAACGAGATGGGAGCTGTCTCAAAGAGGGATCCAGTGAAATTGTAGTGGAGGTGAAAATTCCTCCTACCCGCGGCAAGACGGAAAGACCCCGTGGACCTTTACTATAGCTTGACACTGCTGCTTGGATAAAGATGCGCAGGATAGGTGGGAGGCTTTGATCCATATACTCCGGTGTATGGTGAGCCATTGTTGAGATACCACTCTTCTTTATTTGGGTAGCTAACTAGCCTAAGTTATCCTTAGGTAGGACAATGTCTGGTGGGTAGTTTGACTGGGGCGGTCGCCTCCCAAAATGTAACGGAGGCTTACAAAGGTTGGCTCAAAGCGGTTGGAAATCGCTTGTAGAGTATAAAGGCATAAGCCAGCTTAACTGCGAGACACACAAGTCAAGCAGAGACGAAAGTCGGTCTTAGTGATCCGGTGGTTCTGTGTGGAAGGGCCATCGCTCAAAGGATAAAAGGTACCCCGGGGATAACAGGCTGATCTCCCCCAAGAGCTCACATCGACGGGGAGGTTTGGCACCTCGATGTCGGCTCATCGCATCCTGGGGCTGGAGCAGGTCCCAAGGGTATGGCTGTTCGCCATTTAAAGCGGTACGCGAGCTGGGTTCAGAACGTCGTGAGACAGTTCGGTCCCTATCTGCCGTGGGCGTAAGAAGATTGAGGAGAGTTGACTCTAGTACGAGAGGACCGAGTCGAACTGGCCACTGGTGTATGGGTTGTTCTGCCAAGAGCATCGCCCAGTAGCTAAGCCGGGATGTGATAAGAGCTGAAAGCATCTAAGCTCGAAGCCAACTCCAAGATGAATCTTCTTTTAAGAGCTCAGAAAGACTATCTGTTTGATAGGCCGGATGTGTAAGTGATGAAAGTCATTTAGCTGACCGGTACTAATAGCTCGTTTGCTTATCTTTTTAAGCATTACTTCCTTGTTAAAGGTATTAGAAATCCTTTAACAATAATGGTAAAAGATTTTATTAAGCTTGATGACTTTTGCAGTGTTAATTAAGAAAATATCAAATTTTATAATTTAGAATTTGTGAATTTGCAATTTCTAAAATTATAAAGTATTTTTTCGCTAGGCGAGGCAGATGAGCAAGCACAAAGGAGCGAACTTTGGTTCGTGACTGCGGTGCGAAGCGAAATCTAACGAAGCATAGCGAAAAAAGACGAAATAATTTTTTTAATTAACACTGTCCGTGACTATACAGATGAGGAAACGCCTTGCTCCATACCGAACCAAGAAGCTAAGCTCATCATGGCTGATGATACTCTCCGTTACTCGGATGTCGGGAAAGTAGGTCGTTGCGGACTTTGTTTT
>NZ_JAOVUC010000013.1:0-3482 GCF_027737875.1 Campylobacter sp. JMF_08 NE1 | reverse complement strand
CTACAATGTGATTTATTATGCCCACCTACTCCTGTCACTATTTTGAGGGATACTGGTGCTTCTCAGTCCCTAATTTTGGCTGAAATATTGCCGTTTTGTGATAAATCCTATTCTGGTTCTAGTGTTCTTATACAGGGTGTAGAGTGTGGATCTTTGAATGTCCCCCTCCATAACATTAAGTTAAAATCAGATTTAGTGACTGGGCCTGTGACTGTAGGCGTTAGACCTTCGTTGCCCTTTCCGGGTGTTCATTTGTTGCTAGGTAATGACTTAGCTGGAGACAAGGTTGTTGTTAATCCTGTTGTAACTGACACTCCTGTACTTGATTATGTTCCTGATTCTAATGAACAGGAAATTCCAGAACTTTATCCTTCTTGTGCAGTTACTAGGGCTATGGCAAAGAAAGCCACCCTTGATTCCTCTAAAAATGAGGTTGAGTTGTCTGATACTTTTATAGGTCAGATTTTTGGTAATGAGGTTAGTAGTACCTTATGTGACAGTCTGTCTCAAAAGCAGTCTGTTTGTGAGTCTGTTTGTGAAAGTGATTTGTCTCGGTCAAGTTCAAGCCAAGGTCATGATACAAGGTCAAGGTCACAACTTATTAATGAACAACAGAATGACCCTGAGCTTAAGGACTTGTACCATAAGGCTTTAGATGAGAATGAAGTCTCAGAGGTCCCAGTTTGTTATTATTTGAAGAATGGGGTCCTTCTTAGAAAATGGCGTCCTTTAGATGTACCTGCTGATGAAGAGTGGAGTGTGAAACATCAGATAGTAGTTCCTAAATCATATAGGTCTGAAATCCTTAGTATTGCCCATGAAACTCCCTTAGCTGGTCATCTTGGTGTCAACAAGACTTATGACAAAATCTTGAATCATTTTTATTGGCCTGGTATTAGACAAGATGTAGTTAATTTTTGTAAGTCGTGTCACACATGTCAATTAGTTGGTAAACCTAACCAGACTATTCCTAAAAGTCCCTTGCAGCCTATTCCTGCATTTGAAGAACCATTTAGTAGAATTATTATTGACTGTGTTGGTCCTTTGCCCAAAACCAGGTCTGGGTGTGAATATATGTTGACTATTATGTGTGCTTCCACCCGTTTCCCAGAAGCTATTCCTTTGAGAAATATCAAAGCAAAGACTATTGTTAAAGCCCTTGTTAAGTTCTTCACATTTGTTGGTCTTCCTAAGTCAGTCCAATCTGACCAAGGGTCAAACTTCATGTCTGGGTTATTCCAACAAGTCATGCATGAACTTGGTATAAAACAATACCGGTCATCTGCTTACCATCCTGAAAGTCAAGGTGCTTTGGAAAGATTTCACCAAACATTGAAGAATATGATTCGTACTTATTGTTTTGATACTAATTCTAAGAACTGGGATGAGGGTGTACATTTGTTGTTATTTGCTGTGAGAGAAGCTGTCCAGGAGTCGTTAGGATTTAGTCCATTTGAGTTAGTGTTTGGACATTCTGTTAGAGGACCATTGAAATTGTTAAAAGAAAAGTTGCTTGATGAGGATGAGAGTCAGTTGAGTTTGTTACAGTATGTGAGTGATTTTAGAGAGAGATTAACAGATGTTTGTGATTTGGCACGTAGTAATTTGGAGAATGCTCAAAGTAAGATGAAAGATAGATATGATGTAAAGACTGTTGATAGAAGTTTTGAGCCTGGAGATTCTGTTCTTGCTCTTTTGCCTATTCCTGGTAGTCCGTTACAGGCAAGATACTTTGGTCCTTATATTGTTGACAAGAAAGTCAGTGATCTTAATTATGTTATTAATACTCCTGGAAGGCGTAAGCAAAAACAAATGTGTCATGTAAATATGTTAAAGAAATACATTAACAGAGATAGCTCATTTGTTAAACCTGTGTCAGTAGTAGGCTCTGTCCCACCTGAATCTAGTGATTGTGATGAAAATTGTGTTAGTGACATTCGTGAAAACACTGATCCTGGACCCGCGAAACTTCAAAACTCGGACATTCTCAGAAATCTGGACCAGAAACTTAGCCATCTCAACGAGTATGAACGTGGTGAACTGAAACAACTTCTACATGAATATGAACACTTGTTTCCTGACATTCCAACACGTACTGATAAGATTTCCCATGATGTGATTCTAGAGGACACTCAACCGATAAAACAACATCCATATAGAATGAATCCTGTAAAACAACAGTGCCTTAGAGATGAAGTGAAATATTTGTTGGAGAATGACTTTATTGAACCTAGTCAAAGTAACTATAGCTCTCCTTGTATTCTAGTTCCCAAGTCAAATGGAACATATAGAATGTGCACTGACTATAGAAAAATCAATGCTGTGACAAAGACAGATTCGTTCCCAATACCAAGAATTGACGACTGTATAGACAATGTTGGGAAAGCTAAATATGTTACAAAGTTTGATCTGTTGAAAGGCTTCTGGCAAGTACCTCTTACTGATCGTGCTAAAGAGATATCGGCATTTGTAACACCAGACGGACTGTTCCAGTATAAAGTTATGCCGTTTGGGATGAAAAATTCTCCTGCCACGTTCCAACGATTAATAAATTCAATCTTGGCTGGTCTAGATAACTGCAAGGCGTATATTGACGACGTTATCATCTACACGGAGACGTTCGACGACCATCTACGGACCATCAGAGCATTCTTCGATCGACTCACCGAAGCTATGTTAACTATCAACCTTGAGAAAAGTGAATTCTGTCATGCTACATTAACATTCTTAGGACATGTTGTGGGACAGGGTCAAGTTAAGCCAGTAGATTCTAAGGTCCAAGCTATCTCTGAATTTCCTGAACCTAATTGTAAAAGACAACTGATGCGATTTCTTGGTATGGCTGGTTACTACCGTAAATTCTGTAGTAATTTTTCAGTTATTGCTGAACCTTTGACCAATCTATTAAGAAAAGGTACAAAGTTTGTATGGAATGACAGGTGTCAGATTGCTTTTGATAAACTCAAAGCCATACTTAAGAGCACACCAGTTCTCTTAGCTCCAGATTTTAACAAGTGTTTTAAGTTAGCTGTAGATGCTAGTGATGTTGGTGCTGGTGCTGTATTGATTCAGGAGGACGACAATGGCATTGACCATCCAGTTTGCTATTTCTCTAAGAAATTTATTACACAACAAAGAAATTACTCTACTATTGAGAAAGAGTGTTTGGCTCTTATTTTGGCTATTCAGCATTTTGAGGTATACTTGACCTCTAGTCCTATGCCAATTGTTGTCTTCAGTGATCATAATCCTCTCAGTTTTCTTCATAAACTTAAGAACAAAAACCAGAGATTATTAAGATGGAGTTTGATGTTGCAAGAGTACAACCTTGAAATTAGGCATATCAAAGGTCGTGACAATATTATACCTGATGCATTATCACGTGTGTGAATGACTTTAAACATGAAAAGCTAGTGTACGATTTGTTAAGAGACTGTTATTATGACATTGAACAGACTTGTGTAATAATAATGACTATGAAG
>NZ_JAOVUC010000012.1:0-36011 GCF_027737875.1 Campylobacter sp. JMF_08 NE1 | reverse complement strand
CTCGTAAGGGGGAAGGGGGCTTGAATTGCGAGGTCGCGCCCCTTCCCCCTTACAAACCCCCAACCCCCGACGACGCTTTTAAGGTGGCTAAATTTTAAAAAGCGTTGCTTTTTAAAATTTAGCTGGTTTTATTTTTACGGAAATGCTTCGCATTTCTCGCAATGACAGATTTGGCGTGCTTGCTTGCAATGGCAAATTAAAATTTCAGGCGATAGCAGTTTGGAGTTTGTCGCGTAAATCTAAAATTTCATCTCGTTTGATGACAAAGCTGTTTTTGTTGGCGATGAGGTGCGCTGAGCTGTGCATGATGACCTCGGCGACTTTAAGGCCGTTTTGCTTCATCGTAGCGCCTGTTTCGACCACATCGACGATAGCGTCTGATAGCCCTATAATCGGAGCTAGCTCGATCGAGCCGTATAGTTTGATGACCTGAGTGGCGACGGCTTTGGTGGCGAAGTATTCGCGCGTGATATTTGGCATTTTGGTTGCGATTTTGATACCTGGGGTGTTGTAATCAAGCTCGGTTTCGTTTGGCACGCCCACGCAGACTCTGCATTTGCCGATTTTGAGATCTAGCAGGCGCAAAACATCTGGTTTGTGCTCTTCGAGCACATCTAGCCCCACTACGCCGATATCTGCTGCGCCTCCGACGACATAGGTAGGAATGTCTTGGTTGCGGACATAAAGAAATTTAAAATCACCCTCTTGCATGATTAATTTGCGGTCTTCAAAGGCAAATTCTAGCCCAAAAATGCTTTTGAAAATTTTGAGTGTATCATCGGCAATGCGACCCTTTGGTAGCGCAATCGTAATCATAAAAGTCCTTTTTGTGAGATTAAATTTTTCATAGCGCGGAAAATCAAATCCCTATCATAAACGCCGTTTTTGAAATGTCGCATTAAAAACGCGCCGTCCCCGCCGGTAAAGTGTATGCGTTTATCGCCAGCGATATCAGCTATGGCTAGGATTGTTGGTTTGAAAATGCCGTAATTCACGGCGTCGCTTGTTTTTTGCGGAAGCGAGTCTAGGGAAATTTTCGTCGAGAGATTGACATCTAAAACAGATGAAATTTCGCCATAAGTGCGAAGCATAGCGTGGATTCCAGGCAGGATAAATCCGCCAAGGTGGGTGCCTTTTTCCATGACATCGACCGTGATAGCGCTGCCTGCATCGACGATGACGCCAGTTTCGACCATACTGCACGCGACGATTCTATCGATTCCTAGCCCTTGGTAGGTGGTGTTTATGTGGAAATGGTGCGTAATGTCGATAAATAGGGGGTTGTTTAGCTTGCGTTGCACTCTGGCATTTACATTTATACAATACACTCTCTCGATTGGTTCGTAGTTCAAAAACTCGTCGATACCCATAGCAAAGGTTGCGCCGTTATCATAAAATTTGGCATGCGTGTTGCCGATATCACATAAAAGCATAGGTTTTAAATCCGTTTTCTTCTAAAAATTTTTTACTTTTTGAGCAAATTTGGCTGTTGTGAAACAAAACTCGTTTTTTGATAGTTTTGCCTAAATTTGCGCAAATTTGTTCGGTTAAATTTAATAAAAATTCGCTATCTCGCATAATGAAGCGAGATGATGCCTCGCGCATGAAAATCAGGGTATTAAA
The DNA here is from genome assembly GCF_027737875.1 of Campylobacter sp. JMF_08 NE1. Classification (NCBI taxonomy): domain Bacteria; kingdom Pseudomonadati; phylum Campylobacterota; class Epsilonproteobacteria; order Campylobacterales; family Campylobacteraceae; genus Campylobacter; species Campylobacter sp. JMF_08 NE1. Next base: position 34,388 of record NZ_JAOVUC010000012.1, on the reverse strand, counting down.
CCCAGATAAATCCACGCCAAAATAGGCGCTGTATGTGCGGGAGCGAGTGAAAATTTTCAAATCTATGGTTTTGAAATTTTTAAGCAAAATTTCATGGCTAACCATGAGATTGGAAATTTTACTTAGCAAAATTTAGCACTTTATCATCGTAGTAAAATGACGAATTTGCGCTAAATGCGCGAGAGTCAATCTCATCGCTTAGCTCAAAAATCGCCTCGCTTTGCAGATTTTTATCCGTGCGGATAACAAAACCTGTGCGCTCCACGATATAAAGGTATTCCCCGCTAAATACACCCTCTAATAGCTGAGCGAAGGTAAATTTGCGAGATTTTATTAAATTTAGGTTTTTATCCAAAAGCTCGACCGTGCCGTCTTTTAGCAAAAGATAGATTCTATCGCCGTCAAATAGGACATTTCTAATGTCGCGGTTATAGGTTTTGTTGCCATTTGGGCTGATGAGAACTAGCCTTGTGCCTGTGCCTGCATAAAGGTCGTCGCCACGGGCTTGAAGCGTGGTTATGTTGTTAAAAAATGGTTGATTTGATACGACGAAATCCCTCACAGAGCGGCCACCTGTGCGCTCTACGATATTTACTAAGCCATCAAGTGCTGGGTAGGCTACTAATTGGTTGATAAAAAGCGGAGCGGCTGTGCGTGAATCTATGGCAAATGCGTCGCCGATTTTATCATCTAGGACCATAGCGCCCGAGCTTAGGCGAAAGAGCATTACGCTATTATCGCTCATCACAAGCGCTAAATCATCGCCGTCAATCGCGCCACTTAGGGCATAGCGTTTGAGATCTCGCTCAAATTTCACACTGCCATCGCTACCCAAAACCCTAGTCGTGCCGTTTGTGTCTGTGGCGATGAAATTTCCATTATACTCGCCTAAAAATCGTTCGTTTTTGTTAAGTTTGATATTTTCATTTACGCCTGATTTGGTGATAACTGCGCCGTTTGATAGCGTGGCACCCTCTTTGGCAGCATAGATAATTTCTGCTGGAAGCGAGCCGTTAAAGGCCATTTCGCCTGTGATATTGTCATCGCCTGGGTCGAAATACTGGCGTTTGGTCGAACAACCGAAAAATAAAAACGAAAGCAGAAGTGTAAATATGATTGATTTTTTCATTATTTATTTCCTTTGTAATGTTTTAAATTTAACGCTAAATTTCGCACTGGCGAATCTATGGCGATTTTGTCAAATTCGGCGTTTGCAGCCTCGATTTGACCTGTTTTCAAAAGCTCGTATCCCTTTACGATAGCGTCATAATCGTTAAGCAAAAGCGGGCTTTGTTTGCCGTTTTGCACGCTGATAATCTCTTTTAGCAAGTAATCGACCTTGCTATCGCTTCCAAGAGCTGTCAAATCATCGGCTGTGCCGTGATTTAGCATATATAACGCATATAGATTGAAATCTTTGTCTTTTAGTTTGGCTAGTTTTGCGTCATCTCGCGCCTCTAAAAGCTCTGAGTATAGTTCGTTTGCGCTGTTTATGCGAGAATTTTGGATAAATTCGTTTGCCCAGTATCCTACGAAAATCACCATTATAAGGGTAGCGAAAAAGATTAAAGGTTTTTTGTATTTTTTAATGAAAATTTCGCTTTTGATAACGCCTTCTAAAAACTGCTCTTCTGTGCCTATTTCTTTTTTAACGCCTTCAATGTCGTCTTTTAAAGCCAAAGTAGTATCCTTTTGTGATTAAATTTGGCGGTAATTGTAGCATAAAAAAATTTAAATATGCCCAAAGACAAGAATTTTTATGATATAATGTCGCATTTATCAGAAAAGGAAAATTTATGATAATAGATGAAATTTTATTATCAAGGCTCGAAAAATTAGCTGCTTTAAAAATCCCTGATGAAAAACGAAATGAGTTTATCGGTCAGTTAAATAAGGTAGTAGATTTTGTCGAAATTTTAAACGAATTAAAATTAGATGGTGAGGAAGTAGCCATAACTACTTTAAAGGGCGGAACTCCGTTTCGCGAGGATGAGCCACGCGCTAGCGATGTTCGCTCTATTATCCTAGGGCATGCACCTTCAAGCGAGGGTGATTATTTTGTAGTGCCTAAAATTATTGATTAGAAAGGAAAAGTATGGAAGATCCAAGAAAAAATTTAGTAGATATAGAAACCTTATTAAAGACAGTTGTTTTTAATAAAGCTTCTGACTTGCACCTAGTTTCTCGCTCAGCACCGCAAATCCGAATAGATGGAACGCTTCGTCCTTTGGCTATGGATAGCCTTAGCGGAAGTGATATCGAGTATATTTGCTATGCGATGATTACAGATCAACAAAAAAGCGATTTAGAGGAAAACAAAGAGCTTGACTTCGCGATTGAATTGCCAAATATCGGACGCTTTCGTGGAAACTACTATTACACTATGAACGGCGATTTGGCCGCTGCGTTTCGTATTATTCCTATCGATATCCCTAGCCTTGATGATTTGAAGGCTCCAAGCATTTTTAAAGAGGTTGTAAAACGCGAAAAGGGTATGATTTTAGTTACTGGTCCGACAGGATCTGGTAAATCAACGACTTTGGCGGCTATGCTAAATGAAATCAACGAAAAAGAGCGCAAGCACATTATCACGGTTGAAGACCCAGTCGAGTTCGTGCATCAAAATAAAAAATCTCTATTTTCTCACAGAAATATCGGCACGGATACCCACTCTTATGCGCAAGCTTTGAAATTCTCACTTCGTGAAGACCCTGATATTATCCTAGTCGGTGAGATGCGTGATAGGGAGACTATTTCTATTGCGATTACTGCGGCTGAGACAGGACACTTGGTTTTTGGCACACTTCACACAAACTCAGCGATCCAAACAATCAACCGTATCATCGATAGCTTTGACGGCGGCGAGCAACTTCAAGTGCGAAACATGCTTTCAGTTTCACTAACTGCGGTTATTTCGCAATCTTTGCTTCCAAAGCTTGGTGGCGGTCGTATCGCAGTGCATGAAATTTTGATTAATAACAACGCGGTTGCCAACCTAATCCGCGAAAACAAAGTTCATCAAATTTACTCACAAATGCAACTTAACCAACAAAGCACTGGTATGATTACGCAAACACAGGCTATGGTTAAGGCAATCAGAGCAAATCAAATCGCCAAAGAAACGGCATTGCGCTATTCTACAAATTTACAAGAGCTTATCGGCGTTGTGGGTGCGTGATTATGGAAGGTATAAATTGGTTTGACGCCATTGTAGTGGGTCTGATAATCCTTTTTGGATTAAGAGGTCTTACAAATGGCATTATGAAGGAAATTTTTGGAATTTTAGGTTTGATTGGTGGTTTGTGGATCGCTGTGCGCTACAAAGAGATGGCAGGTGCGTGGATAGCTAGCAAAGTCCCTGCATTGCAAAATGCAAATGGAATTTTCTCCGGCGATACTACTCAGACTTTAATCGGATTTTTGGCTGTGCTTTTTGGCGTGTGGATTATCTGCCTGATTTTGGGCGAGATTATCTCAAAACTCTTTAAATGGAGTGGGCTAGGATTTGTCGATAGAATCGGTGGATTTGCATTTAGCGTGGCTAAAATTTTCTTAATCTTTGCCGTTATCGTAACCTTTGCAAGAGGTCCTATGATGCTAAACGAGCAGACAAAGAAATTTTTCGAAACTAGCGCAGTCGCTCCGGTGCTACTAAGCGTGGGCAAGTGGATTATGGATTTAAAAGACGACCCAGTAGTCAAAGAAAATTTGCAAAGCTTAGAGCAAAAAGCTAGTGAAATTTTAACCCCAAGCGAAGATAATACGACAGAAATTCAAAATAATATTTCAAACGAGGTTTTTGATATCAATCAAAGCTTGGATTTAAATGTAAGTGAAGGGAGATTGTAATGGACGCTAAAATCGAAAATTTGGAATTTGACGCGCTTTTGCTTGAATTTAAAAAAGCACTTAGCGATAATGGCTTAAAATATACAAAACAGCGCGAGGTTTTGCTAAGAACGCTTTATAATAGCAATACGCACTTTACGCCAGAGGCTTTGCATAGCGAAATCAAGGCGAAAAATCCTGAGCTAAATGTAGGTATCGCCACAGTGTATCGCACGCTAAATTTGCTCGAAGAATCAGGCATGGCGACATCGATTACTTTCGGCGCGCAAGGCAAAAAATTCGAACTTGCAAACAAACCACACCATGATCACCTAATCTGCAAAAGTTGCAATAAAATCGTCGAATTCCGCGACGCTAGTATCGAGAAAAAACAAATCCAAATCGCCAAAGAAAATGGCTTTGTCCTAACTGGCCATATTATGCAGCTTTACGGAATCTGTGCTGATTGCGCGGCAAAAAGGAAATAATTTGTTCGACTCACAATTAGAAATCCAAAGAATAGATAAATCAAACGAATTGCGAAATTTAGGGGTAAATCCATACCCTCATTTTTTAAAACGAGATATGAAAATCGTAGAATTTCGCGAGAAATTCGCTAGTATTGCAAATACAGAGGAAAAAAAATCAGATGAGATTGTCGTTTTAGCAGGGCGTTTGAAACTAAAAAGAGTTGCGGGAAAATCGACATTTGCAAATATCGAAGACGAAAGCGGAAATATTCAAATTTATTATTCGCGCGACAGTATCGGCGAGGAAGATTACGCTAAATTTAAGAAAAATCTTGAAGTAGGCGATATTATCACTGTTACAGGATACGCCTTTATCACGCAAACTGGCGAGTTTTCGATCCATGCTTCAAATATCAAACTAGCTTCAAAAGCGATTTCTCCACTACCTGAGAAATTCCACGGCCTAGTAGATATCGAAATGCGATACCGCCAACGCTACCTCGATATGATAATGAACCCAGAGGTTAGAAGCGATTTTATCAAACGCTCTGTCATAATCCGTGAAATTCGTAACTTTTTCGAGGCGCATGGATTTTTGGAAGTAGAAACCCCAATGATGCACCCAATCGCAGGTGGCGCAAACGCAAAGCCTTTTATCACGCACCACAACGCTCTTGATGTAGATAGATATCTGCGAATCGCACCTGAACTTTATCTAAAACGCCTAATCGTAGGCGGTATGGAAGCTGTTTTTGAAATCAATAGAAATTTCCGCAACGAGGGCATGGATTTAACGCATAATCCTGAATTTACCAGCATTGAGTTTTACTGGGCGTGGCATGATTATAATGATGTCATGGATCTGACACAAAATTTAATCTGGGCTGTGATGGATAAGCTAGGGCTTGATAAAAAGCTTCAATACGACGAGCTTGAAATCGACTTTACTAAGCCTTTTGCACGCATAAAATACCTTGATGCGCTGGTTGAAATAGGCGGATTGGATCCTGAGATTATAAATGATAAAGACAAAATTTTAGCAAAGCTTAAAGCCGATAAATTTGAAGTCAATGAAAAGCTAGATTTGGGCCACTTGCAAAGCGAACTTTTCGATAATTATGTCGAAGCCAAGCTCATAGATCCGACCTTTATTGTGGATTTTCCTATCGAGATTAGCCCGCTTGCAAGAAGGAGCGACGAAAATCCAAAAATCGCCGAGAGATTTGAGCTATATATCGCTGGCAAGGAGATTGCAAACGCATTTAATGAGCTAAACGATCCGCTTGATCAATTCGAGAGATTTAAGGCGCAAATCGACGCGAAAAACGCAGGCGATGACGAAGCGCACGAAATGGACGCTGATTATGTCAAAGCACTAAGTTATGCTATGCCACCTACCGCTGGTTGGGGGCTTGGGATTGATAGATTGGTGATGATTTTGTTAAATAAAAAATCGATTCGAGATGTTATTTTGTTTCCAGCTATGAAACCGTTAAATTCAGATAAGGAGTAAAAATGTTGGCAGATTTTGATAAAGAAATTTTTGATTTGATGAGCAAGGAGTTAGCTCGCCAGTGCGACCATTTAGAGATGATTGCAAGCGAAAACTTCACTTACCCAGAAGTTATGCAGGTAATGGGCTCAGTGCTATCAAACAAATACGCAGAAGGTTATCCTGGCAAAAGATATTATGGCGGTTGCGAATTTGTCGATGAAATCGAAACTATCGCTATTGAGCGATGTAAAAAACTTTTTGGTTGCGAATTTGCAAATGTTCAGCCAAATTCAGGCTCACAAGCAAATCAAGGCGTTTATGGAGCGTTTTTAAAACCGGGTGATAAAATTTTGGGCATGTCTTTAAGCCACGGCGGACACCTAACACACGGCGCAAAGGTTTCAAGTAGCGGAAAGTATTATGAGAGCTTTGAATACGGCGTCGAGCTAGATGGTCGCATAAACTACGACCGCGTAGCAGACATAGCAAATATCGTAAAACCAAAAATGATAGTTTGTGGCGCAAGTGCCTACACAAGAGAGATAGATTTCGCTAAATTTAGAGAAATCGCTGATAGCGTGGGTGCGTATCTTTTTGCCGATGTGGCTCATATCGCAGGTCTAGTTGTAGCAGGAGAGCACGCTCATCCGTTCCCGCACTGCCATGTCGTTAGCTCGACTACACATAAAACACTTCGCGGACCACGCGGCGGTATCATTATGACAAACGATGAAGAATTTGCTAAAAAAATCAATAGCTCGATTTTCCCGGGCATTCAAGGAGGGCCCCTAATGCATGTCATCGCAGGAAAGGCTGTCGGCTTCAAACACAACCTTAGCGATGAGTGGAAAGTTTATGCAAAACAGGTCAAAGCAAATGCAAAAATTTTAGGCGAAACTTTGGTAAAACGGGGCTTTGATCTAGTAAGTGGCGGCACGGATAATCACCTAATTTTGGTTAGCTTTTTAAATAGAGAATTTAGCGGAAAAGACGCTGATATAGCCCTAGGAAATGCAGGAATTACAGTAAATAAAAACACAGTCCCAGGCGAGATTCGCAGTCCATTTGTAACAAGCGGTATTCGCGTAGGAAGCCCTGCTCTGACATCTCGTGGTATGAAAGAGGCTGAGTTTGAGTTTATTGCAAATAAAATCGCAGATGTGCTTAGCGACATAACAAACACCGAACTTCAAGCAAAAGTTAAAAAAGAGATTGTGGATTTGGCACATAAATTTATCATTTACGATAAAGCGATGTATTGATTTTAAGGCGCTTTGTGCGCCTTATTGCCCTTTTTAAAAGATTTGTTAAATTTTTTAAAAAGGGTAAATAAATTTTTTAGGAGATATTATGACAGATAAATTTGATATGAGCGATATCACTATGAACGGAGCGCCAGGAGACGGCACAGCTAGCCTAAAAAAGCTTTTGACTATTGCGGCTGGAATTATAGTTTTGTTTTTGATAGTTCTTATAATAATGAAAGCTATCAACAAAAACGACATTGACACAAACGCAGCCCTAACAATGCCTAGCGAAGAAGAACTTACTAAAAAAGAAGAGGTAAAAAAAGAGCCAGAGATCAATGTGGTTAGCAGTGATACTTCTAACGCGCAGCCTCAAACCCCAGCTCCAAAGGCAGAGCCAACCCCTGCGCCAAAACCAAGCGAGCTTCAAATTTCAAAGGTTGAAATCAAAAGCGAAGTAAAAGATGAGCCAAAGCCAGTGGTGCAAAACACTGCCTCTCAAACAAAAGTAGAGATTAAAAAACCCGAGGTCAAAGAAGAGCCAAAACCAGTAGAGATAAAAAAAGAAGAGCCTAAGCCTGTCGTAGTCCAAAGAATCGAGGTTAAAAAAGAAGAACCAAAACCAGAAGAGGTAAAAACCGTAAAAGAGCAGTTGCAAGCTCCAAAGGTTGAAATCAAAAAAGAAGCTCCAAAAGTCGAAGTTAAAAAAGAGGCTTCAAAAACCGAGCCTAAAAAAGCAGAGGTGAAAAAGGTTGAGGTTAAAAAAGATGAGTCTAAAAAGGTAGAGGCGAAAAAACCTGAACCTAAAAAAGAGGAAGTCAAAAAAGCCGAAGTCAAAAAAGAGACTCCAAAAACCGAGCCTAAAAAAGAACCTGCCAAAGTAGGCACTGCGGCAAAAACTGCGAATTCGAGCGTGGGAGCTGGAAATTATATCCAAGTTTTCGCTTCGAACTCTTACGATCCAAACAGCTCAGATGTGCGCAAAATCACAGCCAAAGGTTATAATCCAGTGGGTTTAAAAACCCAAGTAAATGGCAAAGATGTGGTTAAAATTTTGGTCGGTCCATTTAGCGGAGAAGAGCTAAACAAGGCTATTAGCGACATGCGCACGCTCAATAGTGGCGCATACATTTACAGAGTGAAATAATGCACAAATTTGCCGTTTTTGGCAATCCGATATCTCACTCCATATCGCCTTTAATGCACAATTTAGCGATTAAAGAGCTAGGCCTTGATGCCTTTTATGGGCGGGTTTTGTTAGAAACAGCTACGGATTTGAAACAAAAATTTCTGAATTTAGGCTTAAATGGCGCGAACATCACCGTGCCTTTTAAGCTGGAAGCTTACCGGATAAGCGATGAGCTAAGCGAGGCGGCGCGCGAGATCGGCTCGGTGAATACTCTCGTGCGAAAAAACTCCAAATTTTACGGATACAATACTGACGCGCCCGGATTTTACGAGGCGATTAGGGAGTTTGGAAGCTTAAAGCGCGTGCTTGTTTTGGGCGCTGGTGGCACGACACGGGCGATTGGCTATATTTTGGCGAAAAATGGCGTTAAATTTGACATTTTAAACCGCAGCGAAAAAGAGCCAGAAAATTTTAAATGCGAGAATTTTTATACCTACGAAAATTTCAAAATTCAAAGCTATGATTTGGTCGTAAATTCCACAAGCGCGGGGCTTAAAGATGATTTTTTACCAGCCCCAGCCGAAATTTTGGACGCTGTTTTTAAGGAAGCAAAATTCGCATTTGACGCAATTTATGGCAAGATTACGCCGTTTTTGGATTTGGCTAGCACTCACGGCGTTCGCACAAAAGACGGACGCGAAATGCTAATTAACCAAGGCGCATTAGCGTTTAATCTTTTTTATGATAATAAATTTGATAAAAATTTGATTTTAAGCGCAATGTCTAGGGCGATAAGATTATAAATTTATGCAAAGAGATTACGACAAAGAGCCGTTAGTTTTAAAAGATTATAGTTTGTATGTAATCATTTATTTCGCTTGTCTGCCTATTATGATTTTTATGGTTAGTCTAATTTACGATATAAAAATAGGATTGGTAACTATTGCTTTTTTAGTATTTGGAATACAAGATTTACAAGAATTTGTAAAAAATAAAGATAAAATATCGGTAAAATTCACAAATACTTCCATAATTTATGCGATTGATAAAACAACAAAAAATACTATAAATTTAAATGATATAACAGAGATAACCAAAACTCTTAGTTTAGCATACGGCAAAAATACCATAGAGAAAAATAAAGTAATCAACAAAAAACTTTTATTTTTAGGTATCGGTCTGATTTTAATAGCTTGGTTATTTTTGGCAACGAAATTTTTACTGATTTTATTGTCGCTGATTTTATCAGTAGTTTTATTTATAAATTTTTTATCAAATTTATTTGTTAATAAAACCTTGTCGCTTAAATTTTGGAAAGAATACAAAATTTTCGATAATAATCACAGGTATGTAAATTTCGTTATAAAAAATTCTGATTATTTAGAATTAAAAACATATTTTTTGCTAAAAACAGGCAAAAACCTTGACGATATAAAAATAAGTATAAATTATCTGTATTGATAAAAGAATTTCGACACTGCACACATCGCCGAATTTATGGCGCGCGCAGTATCGTTAAAAGGCTAAATTTACTTACTTTTTCGGATTTAAAATCGCGATAAACGGCTCTTTTGCGATTAAATTTGCCCCAAATTTCACATCATCGTTGCTAAGGGCGTTTATGCGAGCAGCGTAAATTTTATCATCGTAAAACGGATAGCCGAAAAGCTCGTGCGAAGCGATGTTGCTTAGCCAAAAATCGTTGTTTTCGCTGGCTCTTTTCATAGATAAAATTTGCGCTTTTTTGAAATTTTCTAGCTGATCTGCGCTAGTGCCGTTGTGCGCGATATCAGCGACAATTTCTTTGATTCCCTCAATCACCGCTTCCTTGTCCTTTTCGTTGCACGAAAACGAGATATTTAGCCCAGATTTTATCTGCGGAAACTGCGCGTATGAGGCACTCACGCTGGCTGAGTAGATTAGCCCTTTGGCCTCTCTGATTTTTTCAGTGATTTGCGTTTTTACGGCACTTTCGAAGGCTTTGAGCTTGTATGAGTTTAAAATGTCAAACTCGCTCAAATCGTAGTTTAGATAAATCATTCTGACCTCGCTTTTATCGCTATCACCGTAGTTTTCTTCGATTTTTACGGCGTTTGCGCTAAGCTTTGTTTGGGCGATTTCGCCCCTGCCAGCTTTGCCTTTTAAATTTCCTGCGTATTTGGCCAAAATTTCGGTGATTTTATCCTCGTCAAAATCCCCACTTATCACAAACAAATATTCACCTCCATTAGCGAAAATTTTATCTGCTAAGCCCCTAAAATGTGCTAAATTCGCGCTTTTTACATCGCTTATTTCAAGCGGAGTTTTAAAACGCAAATCTCCGCTAAATAGCGAATTTACGATTTGTTTGTTGAAGCGAAAATCTATCGTCTCATCTCTGAGCGCAAGGTTAGATAGCGCGCTACTTTGGTATTTTTCTAGCGAATTTGCGTGGATTTTTGGCGTGCTCATTTTCACAAACAGCTCTCTCATCATTGCCTCGAAATCCTTGCTAGCGCACTCCCCGCTAAACCCGCTAGAAAGTTCGTTTATGCCAAAGCGCAAAGAGTAGTTAAATCCGCTAGTAAGCCTCCTGGCCTCGTATTCGTTAAACTCGCCAATAGTGCCTGAATTTAGCAATGCGCTTAAAATTTCAGCCTCAGCTTTGCTTGCAAAATTCGAAATTCCGCCTAGTTTTTTTACGCTGATTTGTATGCTATTTTTTTTGCCCAAATTTCGCTTTAAAACCACCTTGACGCCGTTATCGAAATTTAGCGTGGTTATGTTTTTATCGGTGTCGAAATTTTGGCTAAATTTAGCTGGCAGAGGCTCGTTTTCTAAAAGTTTTTTCTCGCCCAGGCCATTTTTGCTAAAATCAAATGGGGTTGCATTTTGATAAATTTTATCTATTTCCCCTGCGCTTAAATTTAGATCTTTCGTCGAAATTATCTCCGTAAAGTGCGCTCCGTTCGTGATTTGCTTAAAGTATTCATTGACATCATTTAGCGAAATTTCGCCCAAAATCGCAAGGCTTAAATCGTGTTTATCCTGCTTGCCAAGCTTAGTGTTGCCATTTATTACAAAATCCAAAATTTCATAAATTTGCTTGTTTTGCGTGTCATTTTTGATGAGATTGGTTTGGACTGAGTTGATAAATTCCGCCTTTGCACTCTCAAAATCCCCAGCCGAAAATCCATGCTCCCTAGCGCCCTTAATCGCGCTAAATAGGCTAGTCAGCGTGGCATTTGCGTCGAAATCAAAAATGTTTGCCCCAAACGAGTAAAGTCTGCGCTCGCCGAATAAATCATCGCTGTCAAATCCCGCTTTTAGGGGGATTTTCGCGCCTATATTTAGGGCATCGTAGCTAAGGCTAAGAAGTTTTGCGATGTAGGTATCAAGCCAGGCTTTTTTCATTTCGCCTATGCTGTTTAAGGGGCTGTGCTCGCCGGCAAATACGATATTGACGGCATTTGTGCCAATCTGGGGCTCTACGATGTTTGCATAACCTGCGCCGAATTTTTGCAGGCTCGTATCGCGCGCGATTTTTTTAGAGCGAGGTTTTAAATCGCTAAATTTGGCTTTGATTAAATTTTCGATTTGCGTCGAATTTACATCGCCCACGACGATGACGCTCATCAAATTTGGAGCATAATTTCTATCATAAAACGCCCGCAAACTTTCGCTTGTCGCACCCGCTATGGCTTCGTTTTTGCCTATTGGGAAGCGTCTTTGAAAGATAGAGTCTGGATAGAGTGATTTGGCTCTTTGCTCGTAAAATCTGGTTTTATAATCCTTTTTCGCCTCTTCTAAAATTACGCCTTTTTCTTTTTCGACCTCGGCTGGGTCAAATTTCACGCCCTTAGCGTAGTCTCTAAACACCGTGAAAATGTCGTTTAAATTTTCATCGCTCACGCTTGCTTGGATATTGTAGGTCGTGTTTTGAAAGCTAGTTTGGGCGTTTAAATCTGCGCCAAATTTCACGCCTAGGCTTTCTAGTTTTTTGACTAGCTCGTTTTTGTCGAAATTTTCGCTGCCATTAAACGCCATGTGCTCGACAAAGTGCGCAAATCCCTGCTCGTCGTCGTTTTCGTCGATACTGCCAGCATTTACATTTAGGTAAAAATATGCGCTGTTTTTGGGGACGGGGTTTTGCTGTATAAAGTATTTTAGGCCGTTTTCTAGGGTGCCTGTGGTTACATTGGCGTCAAATTTCAGTGCTAAATTTGGGTCAAGTGATACGGCGAAATTTAGGCTAAATGCCGCGCAAAGTGCGAAAAATATTTTTTTCATAAATTATCCTTTTTAAAAAAGCGAGATTTTAACTGAAAATAGTAAATTTTAAATGAAAAAAGAGAGCTTTTAAAGGCTCTCTTAAAATTTCAATTTTATGGGGATACATAAAGGTGGAGCCTTAGGGGGAAGGCCCCATACGCACGCGTTTGCGTGATAAATTTGGCGCAGGGGGGGCTGCGCCAAATTTGGAGTTTTATAGTTTGTCTGAGTTTTTGCCTAAATACTCGGCTACGCCTTGTGGGTTAGCCTTCATACTAGCGTCGCCTTTGTTCCAGCCAGCTGGGCAAACCTCGCCATGCTCGTTAGTAAATAGCATAGTATCTACCATACGAATCATCTCGTCGATATTTCTGCCAAGTGGGAGGTCGTTGATGACAGCGTGGCGGATTGTGCCGTCGCTATCTAGCAAAAATGAGCCTCTTAGCGCAACTGCATTGCCAAAAAGCACATCGAAGCTTCTAGCGATATCTTTTGTGATATCTGAAACTAGTGGGAATTGGACTTTGCCGATACCGCCTTCATTTACTGGTGTGTTTTTCCATGCAAGATGCACGAACTCGCTATCGCAAGATACGCCGATGACCTCTACGCCTCTATCTTTAAATTCTTTATAGCGTTTGTCAAATGCGATAATCTCGCTAGGGCAAACAAATGTGAAATCTTTTGGATAAAAGAACACAACTGCGCCTTTTGGGCCGATGTTTTTGTAAAGGTTGAAGTCCTCTACAATGCTGTTGTCGCCAAGAACGGCTTGTGCTGTGAAATCTACTGCTTTTGTAGTTACTAACATGATATTTTCTCCTTAATAATAAAATTTATCATTTGCGAATTATACACATTTTATCTTATAAAAAATTTAAACCAAATTTACACGCAATATAAAATTCAAATCTAATCAAAATTTTTAATGACTTTTTAAAAAATGTGTGTTATTATTTAGAGTATTTTTTGATAAAGGAGAAAATATGGCAGTAAAAATTACTGATATTTGTATAGCATGCGGTTCTTGTATCGATGAGTGCCCAGTTAGCGCGATTGTTGATGATAGCGATAACCCAACAGGGGCAGACACATACTATGTATATGCTGATAAATGCGTAGAGTGTGTAGGTCACAATGACGAACCAGCCTGTGCAAACGCCTGTCCAACTGACGGCTGTATCGTTTGGAGCGAAGTTGTCGCTGGACAACCAAGCAAAGCTGAAATCGGCGCAGAATTGCGCGGTGGCGATACTCCGGTAGTCGCATAAATACAAATTCAAAATTTTCATGGCTTAAATGCCATGAAAATTTAATTCTTAAATAAATTTTAACCTATTTTAGATATAATCATCCTTTTACAATAAAGGAGTTCGTATGCAACAAACACTATCAATAATTAAGCCAGATGCCGTAAAAAGGGGCGTTATAGGCAAAATCATAGATAGATTTGAAAGCAACGGTTTGCGTATAGCAGCAGCAAAAAAATTGCAATTAAGCGTAGATGACGCAAAAGCGTTTTACGCAGTTCATAAAGATCGCCCATTTTTTGGCGAATTAGTTGATTTTATGGTTAGTGGCCCAGTTGTGGTTATGGTTTTAGAGGGTGAAAACGCAGTAGCTAAAAACCGCGAACTAATGGGTGCAACAAATCCAAAAGAGGCAAAGCCAGGCACAATCCGCGCTGATTTCGCCGAGAGTATCGATGCAAACGCAGTCCATGGTAGCGATAGCCTAGAAAACGCAGCTATTGAGATTGCATTTTTCTTTGCTAAAAAAGAGATTTGCTAAGGTAAAATTTTGAAAATTAACTTTGTAAAAATCACAAAAGAGCCGATTAAATTTGATACCCAAAGTGGCGGTGTTAAATTTAGCGGCGAGTTGCACAAATCAGGAGAAAGCCTGTATAAATGCAACGCCCAAATTTGCGGAGCGATACCATATATTTGTGATCGTTGCGGAAGCGAATTTGAGTTAAGTTTAGACGAAAATGTTGATTTAACGCTAAGCGATGGGATATACAAAGGTTCTGACAGCTTAGATGTAATCGAGTTTTTCGAGGGCAGTATCGATATAGATGAAATTTTACAAAGCGAAGTAGAAGCGATAAAAAGCGACTACTTTTATTGCGACAAATGTAAAGAATTATAAATTTTATAAAGGAGAAAAAATGGCAGTTCCTAAACGAAGAGTGAGTAAAACTCGCGCAGCAAAAAGAAGAACTCATTACACTGTAACTCTACCTGTGCCAGTCAAAGACAAAGACGGTAGCTGGAAGATTCCTCACAGAGTAAATAAAAATACAGGAGAATACTAATCCCATGACGTCGATTGCTATCGACGCAATGGGCGGCGACTTCGGTTGCGAGCCTATTGTATGCGGAGTTATTGAAGCACTAAGAGAGCAAAAATTCAAAGCTTTCTTAGTAGGCGACAAGGCGAGAATCGCCCCTTTTATCCCGGCAGAATTTCAAAAATACATAGAGTATGTCCAAACTGACGAAGTTTTTGAGATGAAAGAGGGTGCGACGGATGTTTTAAAACGCAAAAATTCCACCATTTATCAAGCAGTAGATTTAGTCAGAAATGGCACCTGTAAGGCCGTGGTCTCAGCTGGTCATAGCGGGGCTACGCACAGCCTAGCTACGCTTAGAATCGGTAGAATTCCAGGTATTTCGCGCCCAGCCATTGCTACGCTTTTTCCGACTAGTCAGGGCGGTAAAACGCTGGTTTTAGATGTCGGGGCAAATGTGGATTGCAAACCTGAAAATTTATTCGAATTTGCCGTTATGGGCGAGGCTTATGCAAAAGAGATTATGGGGATTAAAACCCCTAGAATCGGGCTTTTGTCAAACGGCGAAGAAGATAGCAAGGGTAACGAGGTCAATAAAGAAATTTTCCCAAAACTCAAAAAAATGCAAAATTTCGTCGGCAACGCCGAGGGAAATCAGATTTTCGACGGCTCGGTAGATGTCGTTATCACTGACGGATTTATCGGAAATATCGTCCTTAAAACCAGCGAGGGCATAGCCAGCGCTATGAATAAACTTATCAAAAAAGAGGCGAAAAAATCGCCGATTGCGATAGCTGGTTCGATTTTGATGAGGCGAGTATTTAAGATAATCAAAAAATCGACCGATTACGATGAAACTGGTGGCGCGCCACTTTTGGGCGTGAAAGAGTGCGTAATCATAAGCCATGGCAAAAGCACGCCAAAAGCGATAAAAAACGCAATTTTTCAAGCGCTTAAATTTTCGGATTCAAACATAAACTCAGTTATCCAAACCCAACTTAGCAACTACAACCAAGGATAAAGATGAAGGCTTCGGTGGTATCCATAGGCGCCTACGCTCCAAAGAGAATTTTAACGAACTACGATTTGGAGGGTATGGTCGATACCAGTGATGAGTGGATTACCCAAAGAACGGGCATTAAAGAACGCCATATCGCAGATACAAATGAGGCTACTAGCGATATGGGCGCAAAGGCTGCTGCTTTGGCACTTCAAAGAAGCGGGCTAAGAGCAGAGCAAATCGACGCTGTGCTTTGCGCTACAATCACGCCTGATTATTTTTGTATGCCATCAACTGCGGCTTTGATTGCAGATAAGCTAGGGTGTAAATTTGGCGTTATGGCGTTTGATATAAGTGCTGCGTGTAGTGGATTTGTATATTTACTAGACCTAGCAAAATCGCTTATCGAAAGCGGAGCGAAAAAGCATATACTAATCGTCGGAAGCGAAAAACTAAGCGCGATTACGGATTATGGCGATAGAAGCACCTGCGTGCTTTTTGGCGATGGCGCTGGCGCAGCGGTAGTGAGCGAGGGCGAGGGTGAGGGCATAATCTACACAAACAGTGCGAGCGACGGCGCAAAGGCTGATTATTTGATCACGCCAGCACCTGGGAGCGCAAATCCTATCTCACAACAAATTTTAGACGATAAGCTCGGATTTATCAAAATGCGCGGTCAAGATGTCTATAAAATCGCAGTTCCAACGCTGATAAAATCGGTCGAAGAGGCATTAGAAAAAAATAGCCTTAAAGCTAGCGATATTGATCTGTTTGTCCCGCACCAGGCGAATTTGCGCATAATCGAGGCAGTGCGCGAAAAGATAGGCTTTACGGAAAATCAATGTGTCGTAACTGTGCAAAAATACGGCAACACAAGCTCGGCTTCAATCCCAATGGCACTAAACGAAGCTTATGAGACTGGCAGGCTAAAAAATGGCTCGTTAGTCTTGCTAGACGCCTTTGGCGGGGGATTTACTTGGGGTTCTGTGCTATTTAAATTTAACGCTTAAATTTCAAAATTTATCAAATTTAGACATTAATTGTCGAATTCTTATTGTAAAATTCACTAAAATTTTAAAGTAAAGGAAAAATCATGTCCGAAATCAAATGTCCAAACTGCGGCGAAATTTTCGCAATTGATGAGAGTGAATACCAAAAAATCGTAAGCCAAATCAGAAATAGCGAATTTGAGAAAATTGTAAACGAGAGATTACAAAACGAAAACGCAAAATTTCAAAGTGAATTAGAGCTTGTAAAATCCCAAGAAATCGCTAGGGCAAAAGAATATATAGCTAATTTAAAAGCGCAAAAAGATAGTGAAATTTCACAACTTAAAGAAATTTTGGCGAAATCACAGGCCGAACTAAAAGGCAAAGATGAGAATTTAACGCAAAAATTTGAGATTGAAAAAAGCAAAATTTCCCTAGAAAATGAGGCTAAAATCGCAGAGCTAAATCAGAAAATCACTGAGTTAAACGCCAAAATCAGCGCAAGTGAAAATGAGAAAAATTTGGCTGTGAGCAACGCTATTTCGAGCAAAGATAGCGAAATTTCCGAGCTTAAAATAACACTGAGCGAAAAAGAAAAAAATTTCGTCGAAAAAGAGCAAATTTTGCGTGAAAATTTCGAAAAAACAATCAGCGACAAAGACGCGATGATAGATTATTACAAGGATTTAAAGGCGAAATTATCGACAAAAATGGTTGGCGAGAGCTTGGAAACACATTGTAGCACAGAGTTTGAGAAGCTCCGCACCACCGCATTTGCAAACGCTTATTTTGAAAAAGACAATGAGGTCAAAGAGGGCGGCAAAGGCGATTTTATATTTCGCGATTTCAAAGATGGCGTAGAGTATATTTCGATAATGTTTGAGATGAAAAACGAGGCCGATACGACCGCGTCAAAGCACAAAAACGAGGAATTTTTTGCCAAATTAGACAAGGACAGAAATGCGAAAAACTGCGAATACGCAGTGCTTGTCTCGCTACTTGAAAGCGATAGTGAGCTCTATAACACCGGTATCGTCGATGTTTCGCACAAATATGAAAAAATGTATGTGATCCGCCCGCAGTTTTTCTTGCCGATAATCTCGCTACTACGCAATGCTGCGCTAAATTCGCTCGAAGATAAAAAGCGTCTAGTAGAGTATCAAAACCAAAATTTAGATATCGAAACCTTTAAAAGCAATATTGACGAATTTAAGGATAAATTTGGCAAAAATTACCGCTTAGCAAGCGAGAAATTTCAAAAGGCAATCGATGAAATCGACAAAACCATAAGCCACCTAGAAAAGGTAAAAAATGAGCTTTTATCTTCTGAAAATAACCTGCGCCTAGCTAATGATAAAGCCGAAAAACTAACTATCAAAAAGCTAACCAACAACGCTCCAAGCGTGCAAAAAATGTTTGATGAAGCAGGGCAGAATTCGGGCGAGTAAATTTGGCGAATTTGGCGCAAAATTTAGCAAAATTTGGGTGAAATTTAAACAAAATTTTGCGCCACAAATCTACTAAATTTTGGCGAAATTTACTTTTCGCCAATTCCTAAATTTTCCCTTTTTACGATTATTTTTTTGATTTTTTTCAAAAGCTCGATCGAAGCCTCGATTTCAGCCTTTTTGGTGCTGACACTCTCCACATTTGCCCCCACGCTAATGCCCTTTGCAAGCGAGTATTTGTAGATGAAATCAAACAGCTCCACGCACAGGCTCACCGAGCTTTGCAAGATATCGGTGCTGGTTTTTAGGCGATTTTCCAAAAAATCCGGCACGCTAATGCCAAGCCACTTCATAAATTCGAGCGTTTTTTCGCTTCCACAAGGCGTGAAAGTAAAGATTATAGGCACTTTTTTGCACCCAAGATTAGCATAATCATCTATGAAATTTTTCACACTCTCAGCGTCATAGACGGCTTGGCTGATGAAATACTCGCACCCGCTTATGCTTTTTGACGCGATTTTTAGGTGCTCGGCGCGTGTTTGTTTGTGGCGCTCGGCTATGCAAATTCCGCCCAAATGCAAATCGCTAGCAATCTCTTTTTTTATCTGATACGCCCGTTTTAGCGGGATTTTCATCGTATCGTATTTCGAGGAGGCGCCCACAAATACGCCAAAATTACTCGCTCTGGTGTTTAAAATTTCGCCAAATTTGCTCTCATCGTATTTTCCCACAGCGCGGTAGATTATGGCTGGTTTGACCTCGCGCAGGTGTTTGGTGTAATACATCGCGGGATCTAGCGTTTCGATGAATTCATAAGTGCGCGTCTCGCTCGTCCTTGCGCTCTCATCTTGCAAATCATAAATGACTATGCCATCGCATGGCATGGAGGTTATGCGCTCTCTCCAAAGCGCGCCAAGTCGCTCGATTTTTTCGGGCTCGAAACTGATTTTTGGCGGAACGATACCGTAGAGCAAAATTCCGCTAGCATTGTTTTTAATTTTTTGTTCCAACATTGATAAATTCCTTAAATTTAGGATATTGTAGCAAATTTAAATTTAAAAATTTAAATGATATAATGCGCCAAATTTTACGAAGGAAAATTTATGAAAACTTTGCAAGAAAATTTGAAGCTTTTTTATTTGGGGCTCGAAAATTCTGAGCCGTATTTGTATAAAAACAAAGATCTCACAACCCACGCGCTAATCATCGGTATGACTGGTAGCGGTAAAACCGGTCTAGGAATCACGCTTTTAGAAGAGGCCGCGATTGATAATATCCCGTCTATCATCATCGATCCCAAGGGCGATTTGACAAATTTAGCTCTAACTTTTCCAAATATGAGCGCGCAGGATTTTTTGCCTTATATCGACGAAACAGAGGCTGCGAATAAAGGCATTAGCGTGGAGCAAATGGCGAGCGAGACTGCGCAAATGTGGCGAAATGGCATAGAAAATTCTTACCAAAATTTAGACAGAGTCGAGCTACTTAAAAACAGCGCCGAGTTTAAAATTTACACGCCAAAATCAAGCGCTGGGCTAGGAGTTAGCCTGCTTAGCGACTTTGAAGCACCGAAAAATTTAAACGATGAGGATATGAATAATTATATCTGCGGTATCGCTTCTAGCGTGCTTAGCCTAGCTGGCATTACTAGCGATAATCTAAGCTCGCCAGAATTTTTGCTGATTTCTCAAATTTTTAGTTCAAATTTCAGCGAGGGCAGGGGCGTGAGCGTGGTCGATCTCATCAACCAAATCATCACTCCGCCATTTGATAAAATCGGCGTTTTTGATGTGAATAACTTCTTCCCTAGCGACAAACGCATGGCACTAGCTATGAAAATCAACGCCCTAATCGCAAGCCCAAGTTTCAAGCTTTGGTGCGAGGGCGAGAAGCTAGATATCGCAAAAATGCTATTTAACGAGAGTGGCAAGGCTAGGGCGAATATCTTTTGTATCGTGCATTTAAACGACGATGAGAGAATGTTTTTCGTAACCTTGCTTTTAAACGAAATGGTTAATTGGATGCGCCAAACGCAAGGCACCAGCGCGCTTAGAGCGATTTTGTATATGGACGAGATTTATGGATTTTTCCCGCCAAATGGCAATCCGCCGTCAAAAACCCCTATGCTAACCCTGCTAAAACAAGCGCGCGCTTTTGGGCTAGGCTGCGTTCTTAGCACGCAAAACCCTGTGGATTTGGATTACAAAGGCCTTAGCAATATCGGCACTTGGTTTATCGGCCGCCTCCAAACCGCCCAAGATAAAGAGCGAGTAATAGGCGGACTTAGCGGAATTGGCTCAAATCCTGTGGATAAATCTGCGCTAATGGAGCAAATCTCAAACCTCAAAAAGCGAAATTTCTTAGTCAAAAATATCAACGAAGATAGCCTAAAAACGATAGAAACTCGCTTTGCACTTAGTTATTTAAAAGGTCCTTTAAGCAACGAGCAAATTTCAAATTTAATGAGCGAAAAAAAGGGCACACTAGGCGCGAACAGCACTGAAAGCAAAGTAAAAAGCGCAAGCGGTGCCAAACCAATCGTATCAAATGAAATTTCGCAAATTTACAGCTACGGCGCCTCTCGCGAGCTAAGTCCGTATCTATACGCCACAGCCAAGGTGCGCTATGCTGACAAAGAGGGCGAATACACGAGGGATTACGCGTATTTGCTTGATATCGCTGATGCTAGCGAGATCAACTGGGACGAGGCAAGCGATAGAGCTATTGATAATATACGAAGCGATGAGTTAGAGGATTCGTCGTATTGCGCTTTGCCAAGCTTTATTGCTAGTGCGAAAAATTTCGCCACTTTTATTCGCAATTTCAAAGACTGGGTTTATCGTAACCAAAGGCTAGAATTATACAGCGCGCTTGATATGCACAGCGCGCCAGATGAGAGCAAAGAGGAATTTTATCAAAGACTGCAAGATAAGGCAAATGAAATTTTAGAGCAAAAAACAGATGAAATTCTAGCTAAATTTGAAAAAGAAAAATCTACGCTTCAAACCCGCATAAATCGCGCCGAAGAGAAGCTAGAAAAAGAAAAAAGCGATGTTACTAGCCAAGGGATTAGTGCAGCTCTTAGCATAGGTGGTGCGATACTAGGCTCGCTTTTTGGCAGATCGCGCACGAGTGCGACTACGATTAGCAAAACCGTAAGTGGTGTGCGAAACGCTCACCGCGTGCTAACCCAGCGCAACGAAGCCAAAAACGCAGAAGCTAGCGTAGATGAGCTATATTCGCAAATGCAGGCCCTGCAAGAGAGATTTGATGAGCAAATCGCGCAGTTAAAAGAGAGCTTAGATCTCAAAAATATCGAGCTTGGCGTAGTCTCGCTAGCTCCGAAAAAGACAGATATTTATGATGAAAAAATTTCGATTTTGTGGAAGAGTTAGGGTAAAAAATGATTAAAGGTATAATTTTAGGACTTTTAGCTGCTTCAAATTTTTGGTGTTATTTGGTAGCATATTTTTTAGGAGCTGTGCCGTTTGGACTGCTTATCGGCAAATACTTTGGCAAGGTTGATATCAAATCTGCTGGAAGTGGCTCGATAGGGGCTACAAATGTCTTGCGCGTGCTTAAAGAAACAGACCCCAAAAAGGCTAAAATTTTAGCGATTTTAACCGTGGTTTGCGACGCTTTAAAGGGCGTGGTGCCGATTTTGGTGGCGAGGGCTATGGGTTTTGATGAAAATGTGCTTTGGGGCATGGCTGTGTTTGCTGTGGTAGGGCATTGCTTTTCGCCATATCTTGGATTTAGCGGTGGCAAGGGCGTAGCCACGGGCGCTGGCGTGTTAGCATGCTTCGTGCCAATCGAGCTAATCATCGCGCTTGTTGTTTGGTTTATTGTGGGCAAAGTGCTTAAAATTTCGTCCGTAGCCTCGCTATCAGCGGCGCTTGCGCTAATTGTGGCTAGCTACATACTCCACGCAGATATGCCAGCAATCCACACTCACGCGCCGATTTTTATCATAGTTTTTATCGTCTTTTACAAACATATTCCAAATATCGCAAGATTGCTTCGTGGCGAGGAAAAACGGGTAATATGATTCGGGTTTTGATTGAGGATTTGAAATTCGATGCGATTGTTGGAATTTTGGATTTCGAAAGAGAAAAAAAACAAGAAATTTTAGTAAGCGCAAAATTTGGCGCAGATGAATTTATAGACTACGCCAAGGCGTGCGAATTTATAAAATTTAGCTTTGAGAGGGAGAAATTTTTGCTCGTCGAAGACGCGCTAAATTTCTTCGCCAAGAGCTTTAAAACCCAGTATAAAAGCCTGAATTACTTCTATATGAAAATTTACAAAACCCAAATTTTAGCTGACGCAAAAGTCGGCGCGCAAATAGAAATAAATTTTTAAAATTTCTTTAAAAAAACTTGAATTTTGGCTTAAAATATGCTACAATCACGCCAAATTTTATTACGAAGGAAAATCAATGAGAATTTTAATTGTCGAAGATGAAGTTACTCTAAACAAAACTATCGCCGAGGGTTTGGCGGAGTTTGGTTACCAAACAGACAGCTCAGAAAGCTTTAAAGACGCTGAATATTACATAGGCATACGAAATTACGATTTAGTTTTAACCGACTGGATGTTACCAGATGGCAGTGGCGTCGATTTAATCAACATTATAAAACAAAAATTTGCTCGCACAGCAGTCGTCGTGCTATCTGCAAAAGACGATAAAGAAAGTGAGATAAAAGCCCTAAAAGCTGGCGCAGATGATTATATCAAAAAACCATTTGATTTCGATGTTTTGGTGGCTAGACTTGAAGCTAGACTTAGATTTGGTGGCTCAAATATCATCAAAATCGACGATCTTATCATCGACCCAGATGAGGAGAAAATCACATATCTTGGTCAAGAAATCGAGCTAAAAGGCAAGCCTTTCGAGGTGCTAACTCACCTAGCTCGCCACTCAGACCAAATCGTAAGCAAAGAGCAACTACTTGATGCTATTTGGGAAGAGCCAGAGCTAGTAACCCCAAATGTAATTGAGGTCGCAATCAACCAAATCCGCCAAAAAATGGATAAACCACTAAATATTTCTACAATCGAGACAGTTCGTCGTCGCGGATATAGATTTTGCTTTCCACAAAAAGCCTAAGAACCCGTTTCATAATCCAATTAGCATCTGCTTCGGCGATGCTAATTTTGATTTTTTCCGTAATGCTTTATAACTATATAAGGATTACGATTTTTGAAAATTCAGTCCATGGGCTTTTGGTAAGGGCTGAAAATATCACAAAACTGCCAAAAATTCCAGTCGAAAAAATCCCAGAGTATCTGCCAGATCCCAAAGGCGAGTTTATCACGAGTTTCGTTTATGGCGAGAAAATCACCAAACCCAAATTTTACGAGAGCCAAGAGGGTGAAAATAATTTTTTGACCCTTCAATACCCATATAGCAATGAGGAAATTTTGCAGATCAAAACCGATGTCACGGTCTATGCAAATATCGCAAATCAGATACTTGTGGATATTATTATCCTAAATTTGACAATGATATTTTTGATAATTTTTTACGCTATGTTTCTATCGCGCACGCTTTTGATGCCAATTAAAGTAATCTCGCAAAAGTTAGCCAGTCTTGATGAGAAATTCCTAGCCCCACTTGATATGGAGAGGTGCGAGAGCGAATTTCGCCCGATTTTGACAAACATAAACCGACTAATCGATCGAATTCAGACCTTCATAATGTATCAAAAAGAGCTATTTATCGGTATCGCGCACGAGCTAAAAACCCCGCTAGCGGTAATGAAAACCAAAAACGAAGTAACGCTCATAAAGCCAAGAGAGGCGGAAAAATATATCGAGGCGCTCAAAAACAACAACAAATCAATCGACGATATGAACAAAATGATAATCTCGATTTTAGAGATCGGTCGCCAAGAGGGCGCGCAGTTTGAGAGCCCAGAGCAGCTTGATATCGTGCAGTATCTAGGCGAGCTGTGCGTGAATTTTAAAATTTTGGCTAGAAATGAAAAAAAAGATGTCGTAAGCAAAATTTCGCCAAAATCCCTAGAAGTAAGTATCCAAAAAAATCTTTTTATGCACATTATCCAAAATTTCGTCCAAAACGCGATTAAATTTTCCCCAGAGGGCGAAGTAATCGAGATTTTCAGTGAAATTTCGGGCGATTATTTTATCGTGCGCGTAGAAAATTTAGGCGAGAGCATTGATGAAAGCCAGGACTTTTTCGCGCCGTTTAAACGCAAGGGTGGCAAGCCTGGCGCTGGGCTTGGGCTGTTTTTGGCCAAAAACGCCGCGCAGGCTATGGGCGCATCTGTGAGCCTTAAAAATTCGCCCGCCAAAGACAAAATTGTAGCGACCCTTACAATTCCGCTAAAAAATCTCAAAAAATAGCGCAAATTTGGTATTTTTTAAAATAAAATTAAAAGTTTTTAGTGTATAAATGCACTAATTTTTTTTGTAAAGGTTAAATTTATGTCTTTGATGATTACAGACGAGTGTATTAGTTGCGATGCGTGTCGCGAAGAGTGCCCAAATGAGGCGATTTTCGAGGACGAGCCGACATATATGATTGATTCAGATAGGTGCTGCGAGTGCGTGGATCAATACTCAGAACCAGCCTGCATCGTAGTCTGCCCTGTCGAGTGTATCGCCTACGATCCTGATAATATCGAAACCGAGGGTGAGCTTAAATACAAACACGCTCACATGGATTATTAATGCCAAAACGCGTTGGAGTGATTGATTTAGGCTCAAATTCTGCCAGATTAGTGATTTTTGAGCGAACGAGCAGATTTGGGTTTTTTATCCTTGCAGAGCACAAAATCAAAGTCCGCCTAGGCGAGGGCGCGTATGAAAACGGCGGAGTTTTGCAACCAGCGGCTATGCAAAAATGCCTTAACGCGTTTGTGGAATTTAAAGAATTACTCCAAAAATACGGCGCCAAAAGGGTGCTTTGCGTAGGCACTTCTGCACTGCGCGACGCTCCAAATGGGGGCGAGTTTATCAAGCTAGTTTTTCAAAAAACCAAAATCGCAATCCGCAAAATAGATGGCGAGAGTGAGGCGTATTTTGGAGGATACGCCGCACACAATCTCCTTAGCGATTTCAAAGACGGCGTGAGCGTGGATATCGGCGGAGGCTCGACTGAGCTTGCGCGCATTAAAAATGGCAAAATCGAGGCCAAAATTTCGCTAAATTTAGGCACCGTTCGCCTAAAAGAGCTATTTTTCGACAAAGGCGATATGGCCGGGCTATATGGCTATGTAAATGAGGCAATCAGCGCGGTTGGCGACGAATTTGCCAGCTCAAATTTAATCGCTATGGGCGGTTCGGCAAGAGCGCTAAGCAATGCCATAATGGCGATTGAGAATTATCCGATTAAAATCGTGCATAATTACTGCTACGATTACGAAAAATACGCGCCGTTTTTTAGCAAACTAATCGGCGCCAAAACCCTAGAACTAGCCAAATTTCCGATAAAAAAAGAGCGTTACGACACGATTAGAGAGGGTGCGATAATTTTTAGCGAGATTGCTAAAAAAATCGGCGCAAAAAGCGTGATTACAAGCGGTGTGG
Source organism: Campylobacter sp. JMF_08 NE1 (assembly GCF_027737875.1). Classification (NCBI taxonomy): domain Bacteria; kingdom Pseudomonadati; phylum Campylobacterota; class Epsilonproteobacteria; order Campylobacterales; family Campylobacteraceae; genus Campylobacter; species Campylobacter sp. JMF_08 NE1. The sequence goes on along the minus strand of NZ_JAOVUC010000012.1, from coordinate 8,684 downwards.
GCGTGCGAGAGGGTGTGTTTTTGGGCTCGATTTTGCACGGGGCAAATTTGCCAAAGAATTTCAACCCAAGCCTAAAAAGTCTGCAAGATAGATTTGCTAGCGAAAGCTCGCACGCAGACAAGTTCGCCAAAGCCCTTTTTAGCGTGCTTTTCTCCCTTCACAAGCTAGAAGACAGATACATTAGCCCGCTTTGCTACGCCGCCAAACTTTGCGAGATTGGCGCAAGGCTTGGCTTTTATGCCAAACACGAAAGCGCAGCTTCCATGGTGCTAAATGGGCTAAACTACCGCACGAGCCACGAGCAAAAAGCCCTAATAGCGGCGATTATCGCAATGCACGGCAAGCCAAATTTAAGCCCAAATTTTGCAAATTTAAGCGAAATTTTACCAAATGAGCGAACATTAGCGTGGCTTAGCTTTTTGTGCGAATTCGCTAGGATTTTAAACGAAAACGCACTTAAAAATTTGGAGTTTAAATTCGAAAATTTAACCCTGCAAATCGCGGGCGCAAAAAATAAATTAATGCTCAAAGACAGCCTTCGCAAACTCCCAAAACCAGCTGTTTTTGCGATAAATTTTATATAAATTTGAATTTGGCAAATTTGCAAAATTTAGCCAAATTTCACTACACTACGCAAAATCAAAATTTAAGGAAATGTATGAAAACTATCACGATTATCGACACTTTTGGCTTTTTTTTCCGCCTGTATTATGCGATGAGTAGCTTAAAGACCAAAAGCGGCAAGCCAAGTGGCATGGTGAGCGGATTTGCGAATTTCATCGCAAATTTGGAGCGAGAATTCAAAAGCGATTATATAATTTTCGCCCTTGATAGCAAGGGCAAGACCTTTCGCTCAGACATTGACCCAAACTACAAAACAAATCGTCAAACCCCACCAGACGCTCTTTTGGCACAGCTTCCGGTTTGCATAGAAATGATAGAGAAAATGGGCTTTTGCACAGCGCAGAAAGAGGGCTTTGAGGCCGATGATTTGATAGCAAGTGTCGTTAAAACCTACCGCGACACGCACAAAATCAATATCGTAACCAGTGACAAAGACCTTTATCAGCTAATCGGAGGCGAGACGCGCATTTATAGCCATGCCAAAAAAATGCTTTATGGACGCGATGAGTGCTATGAAAAATACGGCGTCTATCCAGAGCAAATCATTGATTTTTTGGCGATTTGTGGCGACAGCGCAGATAATATCCCGGGTGTAAAAGGCATAGGCGAAAAGGGGGCGAAAAAACTGCTTGATGAGTGGGGGAGTTTGGAGAGGATTTACGAAAATATCGAGCTTTTGCCACCAAACAAACAGCGCGAGTATCTCATAAACTCCAAAAACGAAGCTTTTATGAGCCAGAAGCTTGCCACGCTTTGCGATGAGGTCGAAATTTCGCCATTGCAAAACGCCGTTTTTCCCGAGCAAAATCCGCTTCATAAAATCAAAGAAATTTTGCGCGAATACGAGCTACACAAGCTTCTTTCCGCGCTCGAAAACGAGGGCGGTAAAAGCGAAGAGAGCCTAGCTTTTAAGCCAGTGTGTGTGAGGGACGAGAGCGAGCTAGCGCGCCTTTGCGAGGGCATTAGCGAGGATACTATCGTGGCGTTTGATACTGAGACCACGGGGCTAGATAGCAAAAATGCCAAAATCGTGGGCTTTTCGTTTTGTTTCAACGAGCAAAGGGCGTATTATGTGCCACTAGCGCATAAATTTTTGGGTGTAGGCGAGCAAATTTCGCTAAATTCGGCGAAAATGGCGATTGAGCGGATTTTTTCTGGCTTTGTCGTGGGGCAAAATTTAAAATACGATTTCAATATCGTAGAGCAAAATTTCGGCATAAAACCCCCACGCAAATTCGCTGATACGATGATTTTAGCGTGGCTCATAAATCCCGGCGAGAGCGTGGGTATGGATAGCTTGGCTAAGCGATATTTCGACTACGACACGATTAAATTTGAAAATATTGTTGCCAAGGGCGAGACTTTTGCGAGTTTGGAGTTTGATGAGGCCACGAAATACGCAGCCGAAGATGCATGGATAACTTTGAAATTTTATTTTAAATTTCAAAATTTACTCTCGCCAGAGTTGCTAAATTTGGCAAAAACGCTAGAATTCCCATTTGTGCGTGTTTTGCGCGATATGGAAAATGCAGGAATTAAAATTTCAAAGCCAAATTTAAGTGAGCTGATTTCTCGCAACGAAAGCGCGCTTAGGGTGCTGACAAACGAAATTTACGAGCTTAGTGGCGAGAGTTTTAACATAAATTCCACAAAACAGCTTGGCGTGGTGCTTTTCGAGCATTTGGGTTTGCCGTGCCAAAAAAAGACCAAAACAGGTTACAGCACCGATGAGAGTGTGCTGGCCCTGCTTATACAAGCGCACCCAGTAATCGAAAAAATCCTAGCTTATCGTGAGCTTTACAAGCTTCAAAGCACCTATTGTGAGCCACTTTACGCCCTTGCGATGAAAAACGAAAATAGCAGAATTTATTCAAATTTCATGCAAACAGGCACCAGCACCGGCAGGCTATCTTCCAAAAATCCAAATTTGCAAAATATCCCAGCGCGTGGGGCTTTGGCGAAGGATATGCGAAACTGCTTCATCGCGCAGGAGGGGTATAGCCTGCTTTCGCTGGATTATTCGCAAATCGAGCTTAGACTTTTGGCGCATTTTAGCAAGGACCCTGCGCTTCTTAGCGCTTTTGCGGCGGGCGAGGACATACACTCGCGCACTGCAATCAGCATTTTTGGCGATAGCGAACCCGCACACAGGGCGATTGCAAAGAGCATAAATTTTGGCTTGATTTATGGCATGGGGGCAAGCAAACTAGCGCAAAATTTGCAAATTCCGCGAAATGAGGCCAAGGGCTATATCGAGCGATATTTCGCCTCGTTTGCGACGATTAAGGAATTTTTGGAGGGGCTAAAAAACAGCGCCAAAAACGACGGATTTATCACTACGCTTTTTGGGCGCAGGCGGTATTTTGATTTTGCTAACGCTTCGCCCATGCTTCTAGCCACTTATGAGCGAGAGGCGGTAAATACGAAGTTTCAAGGCTCGGCAGCGGACATTATCAAAAAGGCTATGGTTGAGATTTCGCCACATTTAAGCGCGGAGGCAAGGTTAGTTTTGCAAATCCACGATGAGCTGATTTTCGAGGTAAAAAGCGAGTATGCGCATGAATTTGGCGCAAAAATTAGGGAAATCATGCAAAATGTCGTGAATTTAAATGTCCCGCTCGTAACGAGCCTAGATATCGCTACTAGCTGGGGCGAGTTGAAATAAATTTGAAATTTTGCAAAATTTTATCTATAAGCGTAATTGCAAAGAATTTTGCGTAAGCAAAATTCAGTAAATAAACGCGTGCATAGCACGCCACAGTATGGGCGTCGGCCTGGTGGGGGTGTGGGGGCGGGCGGCCCTCGCAACTCTGAGCGCCGCCCCCACATAAAAAGATTAGACTTTAAAAATCCTAGCGGATTGCAATTATCAAAAATTTAAAATTCAAGGAAATTTAAAATTCTGCCATTTGCCCTGTCTTTAATTTTAGCTTTGTAGATTGCTTCGGCGTTATCACGCCTCGCAATGACACTTAAATTCAAAATTTCGGGTGCAGTATCCAAGCTTGCGGACAGCGGAATTTTAAAATTTGGCTAAATTTAGCGTTCTCTTGCGATTAAAACTCCGCTTATGATGACGACCAAAATCCCCAAAAACGCCATTAAATTCGGCAAACTATCGCCTAGCATGACGCCTAAAATCAGCGTAAAGATAATGTCCGTGTAGCTAATCGCAGCCACAACGCCAGCCTTTTTGGAGGCTGCGTAAGAGCGCGTCATATATTTTTGGAAATAAATTCCGCTAATTCCTAGCAATGCGACCAAAACCCAGCCAAAGAGACTTGGCATGTTAAAATAGGCGAATTTGCTTAAATTTGCGCTCGAAATCACGCCTAAAATTTCAATCTCGCGTCCTCTTAGCGCAAATTCCGCGCACATTAGCGCAGAGCTTACAAGCGCGGCGCCAAAGACGAAAACTAGGATTATGATATCCGTGGCGTAGTATTTGCGAAGCTCTCGCACACTAGTGTAAGCTAGCCCTGCGCACATACCGCCAAAAACGCCGATGATATCAGTCGGCGCAATGCTAATGTGAGGCTGGATAACGAGCAAAATCCCGCTAAAACCTAGCATTATGGCACACCAGCCTTTAAAGCTGAGCTTTTCGCCTAGGAAAATCGATGAAAAAAGTGCGGTGAAAATCGGGGCTGTTTTTTGGAAGGTAAAAGCCGTGCCAAGCTCGATGTGAGCGATATTATAAAAGGTCGCTATAATCCCGCAACTGCCGATAAATGCACGGAAAAAAAGTAGCCAAGGCTTCCCGCCCACGCCGAAATTTTTTAGCCTTTTTAGCGAGATTAGCATGATAGCTAGCCCTACGGCGTTTCTGAAAAACACGATTTCTACGCTACTCATTTGCTCTGCCATGACCTTGGCTAGCGCCCCATTTAGCGCGAAATAAAAGCTAGCGATTAGCATATAATACACGCCTAAATTTTTAAGCCAAAATTTAGAATAACCCAAAATTATCTCCTATTTGCTATTAAAATTCCAGCCGCAATTATCAGCGCGATTCCGCAAAGTGCGGTGAAATTTGGGAGCGTATCTCCCAAGGCTAGCCCAAAAATCATCGAAAAAATAATATCCGTGTAGCTTAGTGTGGCGACGATCCCTGCCTTTCTGGTAGCGGCGTAGGCTTTGGTGAGATAGGATTGATAATACAGCCCACAAACGCCCAAAATCGCGCCAATTCCCCAGCCCATGAGATCTGGCATGACAAATTTACTAATCATAAAATTTAGCGCAGGAATTTGGGTAATTTCGGCAATCGCCATGAAAAGTATCGGCATTAGCGTGCCTGCAAGCAGGGCTGAGAGTATGATTATATTTGCGCTGTAATACTTGCGTAGCTCCCTGACAGCCGTGAGCGCAATCGCGGCAAACAGACCGCTTAAAATCCCAAAAATATGTCCAGCGTGAATTCCAAAGTGAGGCTGTATCACCAAAACGATACCCACAAAGCCCAAAAATACGGCAAACCAGCCAAATTTGGATAATTTTTCTTTTAGCGCAAAATATGCAATCACAGCGATAAAAATCGGCGCTGTTTTTTGGAAGGTAAAGGCCTCGCCTAGGCTTAGTTGCGTAAGGTTGTAAAAAAACACGATTAAGCCCAAAATCCCGATAACTCCGCGCGTAGCAAGCATCCACGGATGTCCGCCACGGCTTGGTTGGGCTTGAATTTTGCGATTTTTGCGCATGATATATAAAATGATAAAAAGGGCTAATAAATTTCGAAACAGCACGACTTCAATGGCTGGGATTTGCATGGCTAAAATTTTAGCAAATGTCCCTGCAATGGAGTTGTAAAAGCACGCAAGCAACATATAATAAATGCTTAAATGGTGCAATAAAAAGCTGTTGTATTTCAAAATTTGACCCCTCAAAAAAGCCCATAATTATAGCTGTTTTTAAATTTTGATTTACTTAATAAAATTTGGCTATAATGAGAAAAATCAAAGGAAGTATTATGAAAACAGTGATGATAATAGGGCGCCCAAATGTGGGAAAATCGAGCCTTTTTAACCGCTTCGCAAACGCAAGAATTGCCATTACTAGCGAGGTTTCAGGCACCACGAGGGATACGAACAAAATTGCCGTGCAAATTTATGATAGAAATGCGATGATAGTCGATTCTGGCGGACTTGATGATACGAGCGAGCTTTTTGCGCGTGTGCAGGCAAAAACCCTAGCCGAGGCGCAAAATGCGGATATTATTCTTTTTATGGTAGATGGCAAACTGCTCCCAGACGAGCAGGATCGCAAAATTTTCTTTTCTTTGCAAAAGCTAGGCAAACCGATAGTTTTGCTCGTAAATAAAGTAGATAGCAAAAAAGATGAAGAGCGAAGCTGGGAATTTAACGAATTTGGCGCGCAGATGTTTGCACTATCTGTCAGCCATAATGCCGGTATTGACGAGCTTAGGGATTGGATTTATATTCACTTAGATCCTGCGCCTGTGCGAGGGGACGAGAGCGAGGATTTCGATGATTTTTTAGAAAATTTTGACGATAATGGCGAAATCAAAGAGAGCGATGAGAGCGAGTATTACGAGAACAAAACCATAAATGTAGGCATTATCGGGCGGGTAAATGTGGGCAAATCTAGCCTTTTAAACGCTCTTGTGAAAAACGAACGCTCGGTGGTAAGCAGTGTGGCTGGCACGACGATAGACCCTGTCAATGAAAGCTATGAATTTGAGGGGAGAAGGTTTGAGTTTGTGGATACTGCTGGTATCAGAAAACGCGGTAAAATCGAGGGAATAGAGAGGTTTGCGCTAAATAGAACGGAGAAAATTTTAGAAAATTCAGACATTGCGCTTTTGGTTTTGGATTCTTCTGAGCCATTTAGCGAGTTAGATGAGCGAATTGCAGGGCTTGCGGCTAAATTTGAGCTAGGCGTGATAATCGTGCTAAATAAATGGGACAAAAGCGAGGCCGAATTTGACGCTATGGTGCGCGATTTGCGCGATAAATTTAAATTTCTAGCTTACGCGCCGGTTATTAGTGTAAGCGCGCTTGGTGGCAAACGCATACACAAGCTCTACCCGCTGATTTTGCAGGTTTATAAAAATTACACGCAAAAGATAAAAACCGCCCATTTAAATGCGCTAATCGAAGAAGCGACCAAAGCTCACCCACTTCCGCACGATAAGGGCAAGAGCGTGAAAATCTACTATGCGGCGCAGTTTGGCTTCGCTCCGCCTAAAATCGCGCTTGTGATGAATCGTCCGCGAGCTCTTCATTTTAGCTATAAACGCTATTTGGCGAACAAACTTAGAGAGAAATTTGATTTAAGCGGGACGCCTTTGGTTATAATTCCTAAAAATCGCGGAAATGACGATGAGGGCGAGGCAAATTCGAAAAAAGGGCAAAAATGAGCGCAAAAAATATAATCCTAATCGGCTTTATGGGTGTTGGCAAGGGGACTTTCGCGCGCGCTTTGGCTGGGGTTAGCGGGCTGTTTGCGATAGATTGCGACGATATGATCGAAAGCTATGCAAACAAAAAAATTCGCAAAATTTTCGAGGAGCAGGGCGAGGTGGAATTTCGCAAAATAGAGAAAAAACTCGCTAAATTTTTGGAAAAAAATGTGAGTGGCGCGATAATCTCGACTGGCGGCGGGTTTTATGCTGTTAAAAATTTAAACAAAATCGGCACCGTAATCTACCTAAAATCGAGCTTCGATGCGATAATTAAGCGCATAAATTCTAGCGAGAATGCTAGCAAAAAAATCGCAAAACGACCGCTTTTAGCTGATTTGAAAAAGGCGCGCGCCCTGCATGAGCAAAGGGATAAAAAATACAGCGCCAAGGCCGATTATATCGTAAATGTAGAGAAAAATTCGCAAAAAGAAGTTATCGAAAAATTACTAAAAATTATCAAAAAAGAGGTTAAAAAATGAGTGAAAAATCTAAAATTTCAAATCCGCGCACACTAACTGGGCTTCAACCATCAGGCAGGCTACATTTGGGGAATTATTTTGCCAGCATTAAGCAAATGGTAGATGCGCAAAATGCGGGCGAGGAGCTGTTTTTGTTCATCGCAAACTACCACGCGCTCACCTCTGTTAGCGAGGGCGCGAAGCTCAAAGAGAGCACTTATGAGGCGGCTGCGGCGTTTTTGTCTTTGGGAATCGATCCGGAAAAATCGACATTTTGGGTGCAAAGCGATGTGAAAGAGGTTTTGGAGCTTTACTGGATACTTAGCGGATACACGCCAATGGGGCTATTAGAGCGCGCTCACGCTTACAAAGACAAGGTCGCAAAGGGCTTTGAGAGCAAGCACGATTTGTTTTCATACCCTGTGCTAATGGCGGCTGATATTTTGCTATACGACGCTACTAGCGTGCCTGTGGGCAAAGATCAAATTCAGCATGTCGAAATCGCGCGCGATATCGCTTTGAAATTTAACAACGCGCATGGCGAAATTTTAACCCTGCCAAGCGCTAGAATCAGCGAAAATGTCGCAATAGTCCCTGGCACGGACGGCGCAAAAATGAGCAAAAGCTACGGAAATACGATTGATATTTTTTCTTCGCCAAAGGAGCAAAAAAAGCAAATCGGCTCGATTGTTACGACATCTGAGCCGCTCGAAGTGCCAAAACAGTGGCAAAACTGCAATGTCTATAATATAGCAAAACTCTTTTTAAACGAAGCAGGACAAAAAGCCTTGCAAGCTCGATATGAGCGTGGCGGCGAGGGGCACGGACACTTTAAAATGTATCTTGGCGAGCTTGTGAGTGAGTATTTCGGACAGGCGCGCGAAAAATACGCTGAGTTGCTAGCTGATAAGAAAAAGCTAGATGAAATTTTGGCTTATGGTGCGCAAAAGGCGCAAAAAATCGCAAGTGAAAAAATGCGCCTAATACGCGAAAGTGTGGGGATTTATAGATAAATTTTAGTTAAATTTCGCCAAGCAAAATTTGGCGAAATTTATAAGTTTTGCAAAATTTCTACAATTCCCCCCCCATTTAATCTCTTTTTAAGCAACCCTTGAATATAATCCACTTTCCGTTTTTGAAATCTAACTTCTGTTATTTTCCAATGCGTGTTATTTTAT
>NZ_JAOVUC010000011.1:0-36331 GCF_027737875.1 Campylobacter sp. JMF_08 NE1 | reverse complement strand
CCTTGCTCCATACCGAACCAAGAAGCTAAGCTCATCATGGCTGATGATACTCTCCGTTACTCGGATGTCGGGAAAGTAGGTCGTTGCGGACTTTGTTTTATTCTTTATGCTTTTTTAAAATCAATTAAAATTTTATGTCAATCAAATTTTAAATCAATTATAGGTCAGTATTTTGTAGAATTTTAAAATTTAAGCGGAATTTTACCTTGCGAAAAGTGCTTTGTTTGTTTTGTAGAAACTTGCCTTGTGTTTCGCACCTGCACCGTTGCATTGGTTTTTTTGAGTTTTATTAATCGTAGATAGCTAAATTTAACGATATCGAGGCGATTTGGAATTATATTCAAAAGAGTGCAAATAGTGTGAATTTTAGTGATAAAACGATGAAAAAATTTATGTATAATATGCTGATAAAATTGCTTTAAAGAAAGGTTTGTTAGCCTAGATTTAAAATATAATCAAAAAATTTTTAAAAGGACAAGTATGAAAAATATATTGTTTGTTTTATTGGTTATTTTTTCACTAAATGCCGATGAATTTAAATTTGATCCAAAAATAGACAGCATAAATGATTTGAAGCGTTTTTGTTTAAAAAATAAACATGGTGTTGATTTTGGTGATAAGGCTACAAGGGATTATCTGTGCGATAAATATGTTGAAGAGGCTGTTTTGTATTACAATGAAGAGTGCGATAAAAATAATATAGAAGCTTGTTTATCGGTTTCTAATATATATGCGTTTGGATTGGGAAAAGTAAAAGAAAACGACGATAAAGCCCTTGAAATTTATGAAAAAGTCTGCAATCTAAAAGATAAATTTGGTTGCCATATATCTGCTTTGGTGTATTTAAATAAATCAAATAATACAAATGATAAAAATCAAGCAAAAGCATTTAAAAATAAAGCAAAAATGTATTATAAAGAATCTTGCAAATTAGGTAATGAGTGGGATTGCAAAGAAGCAAAGAAATTATAATTTCTTTGCTTATTAAATTTTAGGCTTCATACTGGCAATATTTTTACTAAAATGACGATTATTTGGTATTTTTATAGGCATTATTATATCGTAATGCTAGTCTAGTCCCTTTAAAATTTTAAAAAAATTTGCATTGATTAAATTTTACTTTTTATAATTAAAAATAAAATTTATCAGTATCATCGCCACGAGAGCTTCTATCAGCGAGGCGACAATCATTGCGTAATAAATCTCTTTGCTTATGAAATTTGCCTCGAAAAACAGCGTCGCAGTCGCGATCAAAAGTGTCAGTGGCATTGAGAGGCTAAGCGCAAAAAGCGCGCCTGCTCGCGCGTGCAGTATCTCCCAAAACACCCCAGCGCACAAAATTCTCGTAAAAATCATTATCCCAGCTAGCAGCAGGCAAAATTTCAAAACCCCGGGCATTAGCAGTGCGTCCAGCTCGACCGCCGCGCCTGTGTGTATGAAAAATATCGGCACGATAAAACCAAAGCCAAATGACGATAGCTTTGGCACGAGACCCTCTTTGTGCGAGAAAAATGTCGGCAAAAACGCCCCCGCGATGAAGGCCGCGATAAAGATTTCGATATCTAGCCACGACGCGCTCGCGCAAATTAGGCAAAAAATCGCCATAGCAAATCGTATGTCTTTTTCGTTTTTGTCATAATGTGGCATGATTATGGTTTTTAGGCTTGGATACCACCAAAACACCATTTCTAGGGACTTAAACACTAGCGCGATTGCGCCGATAAAGCCCACAAGCGAGCCGATTTTAAGCAGCATGCTCGCCCCAAAGCCATCTTTTAGGTAAATCCCCACCACGCTAAGGGCTACGATGCTTACTATTTCGCCAAACACGCCTACTAGCATGGCTAGATTGAGCCACTCTTCGTCCTTGCCGTAGTCCTTATACAGCGTCGAGAGCAGTCCCACGCTCATAAGTGGCACGGCGATGATGATTAAATTTGGCAAATCAAAAATCGCTACCAAAATCGCGCCCAAGATATAAAGCAGGGTCAAAAACAGAAGTGATTTTTTTAAAATTTGGCGCGAAATTTTAAACAAAAAACGAAAATCCACCTCTGCCCCAGCCAAAAACATAAGGTAATAAAACCCGATTTTAGAGGCGAAATCAAAGGTAGGATTGGCATAAAGCAGGCCCAAATTTCCAGCGATTATGCCTAGGATTATCTCTGTGGGCGAGACTGGGATTTTTAGCACTTTGGCTAGATACGGCGAGGTAAATATGAAAAATCCTAGCGTGATTAAAATTAAAATTTCGCTCATTTTGGTTAAATTTCGAAATTTAGCCACGCCAAATTTGGCAATGGCTAAATTTGTTTATTCGATTTCCTCTTTAAATTTGCATTTCGGACACTCGGCGAAATTGCCTTTTTTCAGCTCTTTTCGCACCATGTAGGTGTTTTTGCACTCAGGGCATTTGCGCGAAAGCACGGCGTAGTTGCTCACAAAATCGCACTTTGGATAGTTCGAGCAACCATAAAATTTCCCCCTGCGCGAAAATCTCTCGACCACATCGCCTTTGGCGCATTTTGGGCAGATTACGCCGGTGCTGGTGGCCTTTTTGGCTGGGGCTTTGGCTGCGCCTTCGATTTGGCGAGAGTATTTGCATTTCGGATAGCCCTCGCACGCGATAAACTCGCCAAACCTGCCAGCGCGCTTGACTAACTCTTTGCCACATTGCGGGCATTTCTCGCCGATTTTTTCAGGCTCAGATTTGCTTGCCTCATCTGCGCTCTCGCCTAGATTGCGAGAGTATTTGCATTTCGGATAGCCTTCGCACGCGATAAACTCGCCAAAACGCCCAGCGCGCCTTACTAACTCTTTGCCACATTGTGGGCATTTCTCGCCGATTGGTTCGGAGATTTTTTGGCTAGCGATTTCGCTCTTGCCTTTGGCGATTTCGTCCATAAATGGGTAGTAAAAATTCGCCAAAATTTCTTGCCAATCAGCCTTGTTTTCGGCGATTTCGTCGAGTTTTTCTTCCATTTTGGCGGTGAAATTGCTATCAACGATATTTTTAAAATGCCCCTCCAAAACCTCGGTGATTTTAAAGGCGACCTCGGCTGGGATTAGCTGTTTTTTGTCGATTTCGACATATTTTTTCGAGGTTAGAAGCGTGATGGTTGGCGCATAAGTGCTTGGTCTGCCAATGCCTAGGCTTTCGAGTTTTTTAATCAAACTCGCTTCTGAATACCTTGCTGGTGCTTCGGTGAAATGCTGTTGGCTTCCTAGGCTTTCAAGCTCCATTTTATCGCCTTTTTTAAGCTCAGGCAAAATTTTATCCTTATCCAAATCACCATAAACCTTGTAAAATCCGTCAAATGTAACCTTGCGCCCGCTTATGCGAAATTCAGCGCTCGCCCCGCAAATCGTGATTGTTTGGATATCTGAGGTAGAAGCGCTCATTTGGCATGCGATGAAACGATTATAAATCAGCGTATAAAGCCTAGCTTCGTCGCGTGGGAGCGTGGCCTTTGCCATTTGTGGCGTAAAGGCTATGTTTGTAGGGCGAATTGCCTCGTGGGCTTCTTGCGCGCCTTTGGATTTGGTGGTGTAAATGTTTGGCGATTTTGGCAGATACTGCGCGCCATAGGTTTTTTCGATCATATCGCGTGCGGCAGCAACGGCCTCTTTGGCTAAATTTAGGCTATCTGTTCTCATATATGTAATCGCACCGCCAAAATTCGTATTCACCCCCTCATATAGGCTTTGGGCTAGGCTCATAGTCTTGCGAGGATTAAAGCCAAGGCTAGTCGAGGCTGCTTGTTGAAGTGTGCTTGTCATAAACGGCGCGCTTGGGGCTGTTTTGCGAGATTTGCTCTCAATCGCGCTAACGCTAAATTCTTCGCTTTTTAAAATTTTTAGAATTTTATCAGCCTCAGACTTTGTTTTTATGGATAGTTTTTCCATTTTTTCGCCGTTAAATTTGACAAATTCGGCTTCTAGCTTTTTCTTAAAAACAGCGTCTATGCTGTGGTATTCTACCGGCACAAACGCCCTTATTTCGCGCTCTTTATCGACAATGATTTTCAAAGCCGCGCTTTGGACGCGCCCAGCGCTTAGCCCTCTTTGGATTTTGGTGTTTAGTAGCGGACTTAGCTTGTAGCCAACTATGCGATCTAGCAAGCGACGCGCTTGTTGAGCATTTACGCTATTCATATCGAGCGTGCGTGGTGAGTTTATGGCGTTATCAATCGCGCTTTTTGTGATTTCGTGAAATACAATGCGAGGCAGGCTGGTTGGGGCTTTGCCGATTGATTCTGCGATATGGTATGCTATCGCCTCTCCCTCTCTATCCTCGTCGGTTGCTAGGTAAATTTGACCTGCTTTTTTGGCTAAATTTTTTATCTGCGACACGATAGCTTCGTGATCCGCGCTGGTTTCGTATTCGGGGCTAAATTTGTTGCCGTCGATTTTAATGCCAAATTTTTTCTGCGGAAGGTCGCGGATATGACCTTTGCTAGCGATTACTTCGTAATCTTCGCCTAAAAATTTTTTTATCGTTTTGGCTTTGGCTGGTGATTCAACTATGACTAAATTTTTCATATTTCTCTCTTATTTTAAAATTCTTGGCAGCGTAATGCCCTCTTGGGCTTGGTATTTGCCCTTTTTGTCGGCGTATGTTACTTCGCACGGCTCATCGCCTTGCAAAAACAGCACCTGCGCGATTCCCTCGTTTGCGTAAATTTTGGCTGGAAGCGGGGTTGTGTTTGAGATTTCGATTGTGATATGCCCCTTAAATCCCGGCTCAAAAGGCGTTACATTTACGATGATTCCGCACCTTGCGTAAGTGCTCTTGCCAAGGCAGATTGCAAGCACATCAGAAGGCATATTAAAATACTCGATTGTGCGAGCCAGTGCGAAAGAATTTGGCGGGACGATACAGATATCGCCTACGAAATCCACGACATTTTTTTCGTCGAAATTCTTAGGATCGACGACCGTGCCACCGATATTTGTGAAAATTTTAAACTCATTTCCCACTCTGATATCATATCCGTAGCTTGATACGCCATAGCTCACCACGCCACGCCCCACTTGCTCCTCGGCAAATGGCACTATCATAGCGTGCTTTTGCGACATTTCTCTAATCCATTTATCGCTTTTTAGTCCCATATTTATCCTTAAACTGAAAAATTTTTCGCGCATTATAGCAATAAAATTCCACGATTTACAAATTTGGTGCTATAATTCAAATTTAATTTTGCAATTAAATGCAGAAATTTATCAAATTTTAAGGAGACAAGATGAAAATCTTAGGCAAATTCGCGTTCGCTGCGCTTTTTATCGCTTCATCATTAGTTGCGGCTAAACCAAATATTTACATTTTGGCCACAGGTGGCACAATCGCTGGTGGAGGTGATAGCGCTGTTAGCGGTGATTACACATCAGGCACAAAGACTGTCGATGAATTGCTAGCTGCTGTTCCTCAAATCAACGACATTGCAAATGTCAAAGGCGAGCAAATTTCACAAATCGGCTCACAAGAGATGAACGATGAAGTTTGGCTAAAACTAGCAAACCGCGTAAATGAGCTACTTACGAAAAACGATGTCGATGGCGTAGTCATCACTCACGGAACTGACACTATGGAAGAGACAGCGTATTTTCTAAATTTAGTCGTAAAAACTAAAAAACCTATCGTAATGGTTGGCGCGATGAGATCCGGCACTTCACTAAGCGCAGATGGCCCGCTAAATATCTTTAATGGCGTAAATGTCGCAATCAACCCAAGTGCTCGCGAAAAAGGCGTAATGGTCGTAATGAACGACGAAATTCACGCTGCACGCGAAGTAACTAAAACAAACACAACTGCTGTTGATACATTTGCTTCACCAAACGCTGGCAAAATCGGCACCGTAAATTACGGAATCGTAAATTTCTATATGAATCCACTTCGCAAACACACAGTCGATAGCGTATTTAACATCAAAGATGTAAAAGAGCTTCCACGCGTTGATATTTTGTTCGCTCACGCACAAGATGTCGCTGATTTCGTTGAAACTGCTGTTGCAAACGGCGCGAAAGGTATCGTGCTAGCTGGCATGGGTAATGGAAATCCTTTCCCAACCGTCGAAGCTGCACTTGCAAAAGCTAGCGAAGCTGGCGTTGTCGTAGTTCGCGCTTCTCGCACAGGCTCTGGCTCAACAAGCGTTGGCGCAGAGGTCGATGATGCAAAATACGGCTTTTTGACAAGCGACAACCTAAACGCTGCCAAAGCTAGGGTTTTACTACAACTTGCCCTTTCAAAAGGTCTAGACAAAGCGAAAATTGCTGAAATTTACGCTACTCATTAATAACTCTTGGGCGCAGATTTTGCGCCCTTTTTTAAATTTTACTCAATTTCAAATTTCACAAAATTTCGCCAAATTTAAATTTAATGTAAGAATTAACTAAATTTAGGTAAAATGCGCCTTTGGAATTTCTATTTTTAGGAGAAATAAATGAAACAAGAAGATATTAAGGAATTGATGACTTTCTTCGACGAAAAATCATCTCTGAGCAAGATTAAAATTAAAAACGACGATTTTGAAATCGAAATTAAAAAATTCGGCGCAGATATCGAAACCGGCGCAGCATGTGCCACACCTGCACCGCACGCCCCGGCTGCTGTGCCAGCTGTAAATGTCGTCGTAGGCGACTCTCACGCAGCTAGCAAGGCTAGTATGGATACTATCGATAGCCCTATGGTTGGCACTTTTTATAAGGCTGCAAGCCCGGGCGCAAATCCATTTGTAAGTGCTGGTCAAGTCGTGCATAAAGGCGATACTATCGGTATTATCGAAGCGATGAAGATTATGAACGAGGTCGAGGCTGAGTTTGATTGTCGTATCATCAAATCGCTAGTAGAGGACGGACAGCCAGTAGAATACGCTATGTCGCTATTTGAGGTTGAAAAGCTATGAAAGAGCTAAATAAAATTCTTATCGCAAACCGCGGTGAGATAGCACTTCGCGCACTTCGCACAATCCAAGAAATGGGCAAAAAGGCCATTGTCGTGCATTCAACAGCCGATCAAGACGCACTTTATGTCAAATACGCTGACGCTGCGATCTGCATAGGTGGGCCGCGCTCAACCGATAGCTACCTAAATATCCCCGCAATCATCACAGCATGCGAGCTGACAGAGGCTGATGCGATTTTCCCTGGTTATGGATTTTTGAGCGAAAATCAAAATTTCGTCGAAATTTGCGCCAAACACGGCATTAAATTTATCGGACCAAGCGTTGAAGCTATGACGCTAATGAGCGATAAAAGCAAGGCTAAGCAAGTAATGATGAGAGCTGGAATCCCAGTAGTGCCAGGATCAGATGGCGCGATTGCCGATGTCGAGGCTGCGCGCAAACTAGCTAAGGAAATCGGCTATCCTGTCATCATCAAAGCGGCTGCTGGTGGTGGCGGACGCGGTATGAGAGTGGTCGAGAGAGAAGAGGATTTAGAAAAGCTTTTTTGGTCGGCTGAGAGTGAGGCTATGAGTGCTTTTGGTGACGGGACAATGTATATGGAAAAATACATCACAAATCCGCGCCATATCGAGGTTCAAGTCATCGGCGACGAGCACGGAAATGTCCTACATGTGGGCGAGCGCGACTGCTCTATGCAACGCCGCCACCAAAAGCTAATCGAAGAGAGCCCGGCAGTGATACTCGACGAAGAAACCCGCGCCAAGCTCCTAGAAACAGCTGTTCGCGCGACTAAGGCGATAGGCTATGTCAGTGCGGGAACATTTGAGTTTTTATACGACAGCAAGGATAAGAAATTTTATTTCATCGAAATGAATACGCGCTTGCAGGTCGAGCATACAGTCAGCGAAATGCGCTCAGGGCTTGATTTGATCGAGCAAATGATAAGGGTAGCCGAGGGTCATAAGCTCCCTAGCCAAGATGAGATTAAATTTAGCGGTCATGCGATCGAGTGCAGAATCACAGCCGAAGATCCGAAAAGCTTCATGCCAAATCCGGGCAAAATCACTCGCTACATAGCACCTGGCGGACGCAATGTGCGTATGGATAGCCATGTGTATGAGGGATACAGCGTGCCGGCATTTTACGATAGTATGATTGGCAAGCTCATCGTGCATGACAAAGACAGGCTTCGCGCGATTTCAAAGATGAAAATCGCACTATCTCAGCTCGTCATCGGCGGTATCAAATCTACCCGCGATTTCCACATTGCGATGATGAATAACCCTGATTTTATCAACAACGACTACGATACAAACTATTTGTCAAAACACTAAAATTCTAAATTTAGCCCATTTTTGGGCTAAATTTAGTTAAATTATTTATTTTTATTTTCTTTCATTAAACATGTAAGTTATTATAAAAACAAACACACAAATCGGTGCAACCAAAAAACCAAATAATCCTATAAGGGTATTTATGTATTCGCTATTGCCATATAAATACTTTGTTGCAACAAAATACAAAAAACCAACATACAAAATTATCAATGATAAATTTTCAATGCAAAAAACTATCACACTTAATTTTGGATTTTTTATAAATAAATTGCTGTATTTGAATTGTTTATATCTAGCATAAAAATATTTAACAAGATAAATACAAACGAACAAGGCTATAATTAGATTAATAGTAATTCTTATTGCAACACTATCACTAATCAATAACAATATCATAGATACTAATGCTCCCGCCAAATAACCAAATATTAAAATTAATGGCAAAAATAATACATATCTGATATTTCTACAAATTCTATATTTTTGTTTCAAATTCACAAAACGCACCCATTTCACTTTTTAAAAATTTTATTGTGCTTTAAATAAGCCATTTCAGCTAACAGCCCGAATTCTGTAATGTTTTGTTCTAATGTATTCATTAGATTTCTCCTTATTGAAAAATTTTATTTTAAATAATTATTGATAAATATCAATAGATAAACCTTTGCTCCATTTATCCATATCGAAGACTTTTTCTATTTCTTGTATTTTGCCACATACTTTATTCGTAAATTGGTAATCATCGGTAAAATGCGGCATTAATATTTCAGGGAAAATAAAAGTCGCTTCTTCTCTATTTCTAATATACATTTTCCAAAAAGCTATCTCTTTTTCTGTTTTATTTTCTACAATAGATACATTTACGATATGATAAAAAGCATTTTCAAATAAACTATCAGAGATTTTTTCACTTTTATTTATTATTATAGAATAGTTGTAATTTTTGATAATATCTCTATCTTTTTCCGCTTCGTTGCGTTTTGTTATTTTGAATTTGGCTTCTTTGATAGCCTTTTCATTTTCTCTATAAAAGTGAAATTGAGCTGATTTATCGGTGTGTAAATTTTGATATTGCGAAATTAAATTTATGTATTGCGTGTAATGGGTTGAATTTTTATCAAAATATACTTCTTCTACTTTTCCATTGCTGCATTTATATTTATCCGTTATTTTGCTATTACACTCGATTGCTATTTTTTCAATATGAATTCCGTCTAATAAAGCCTCTATTAAATGTAAGCTAGTATCTATATCACCGACTTTGGCGTTGTCAATTTTGACATATACACTTTTTGGATATTCTACAATTTTATCAATCTTGGATTTAGGCTCTATTTGGCAATATTTATTTGCGATAATCCTAGTAGGAACGACATCGTAAAACGGCACTAAAACACATAAGGCAACAGATATAGCCACTGCTTTATTGCTTTTTGAAACTGCACCCACAATAACGCATATTATAACGCTTACTACTACATAAGCGGCAAATACAAAAGTTATAATTAAGTCCATAAATTTTCCTTTCAGGTCGTATCGGTTATCTGTGATACCGAATTTTTTTAAATTTACAAATTTTGTAAGTTGAGAATTCGTTACTCATCTTTTGTTCCTTGTAAATATTTTATTAAAAAAGTTGTTTTGTTGCTATTGTTAAAATAATGTTTCCAGTGGTCGTATGTCGGTGACATTTTTTCAAACCAAGAACCAAACCAAAACGAATAGTATGAAATTGCTAATATTTTGTTTTGAGAATTATCAATCAATTTATAATCCCAAGCATATCCTAAATCAAAAAATATATTGCGTTTTAAGACAATATCTGGGTTTTCATAAAATTTTTGTTTATTTTCATAATTTATATGGCTATATCCATTTACATTAGCTTCTACAATTTCAATATGACTTGCTTCATTTTCTTGTATTTCTTTATTTGCTATACAAATTCCCCTGTTTAAATAATCTCTTTCATAATGTAAATCTTTATTTTGATATTTCACACAATATGGCGAATTTGACTTATTCAAATATGTTCTATAATATTTTTTATCTATAATATCAATATAATCAACGCCGATATTAGGCATAATAGAATAATCAAAGCCACAATAATAATTAAATGGGCTATTGCTCTTTTCGTTTGGATATGTTGTTTGACAAGCACCTACAAAAATTGTGTTAAATTTTACTTTTTCCACAATTTCCATTTTTGCAAAATTTTCAGAATAGCTCTTAAATAAAAAATTTCCGTAAATTATACTCCCAAAAAATAATGCAAACCAAACTACAAAAAATAATGCTTTTAATAATTTTGTTTTGCATTGTTTTAATCCCCAAAAAAGGATATAGAAAATAATCACAAAAATAAATATAACAAATAGTCCTATCATAATTTTCCTTTCATGTCGTATCGTTTATCTGTGATAGCGAATTTTTTAAATTTACAAATTTAAACTCACTTTTGAATTTCAAGCTCGTAGATTGCCATGCAAGCAAGCTTGCTCGCAATGACAAATCAAGGGCTAGGGAATTTCTCTGAATCGCCACAAAATATTTCGCAAATTTTGCCAATGACAAAACGGGCAAAATTTACTCCAAAACCTCGTCTAATCGCACGAATTCAAATCCATTTTTAACCAAAATTTTAAGGCCCCCCACCACGCCTGCGCCACTTGGCTTTTGGGGGTGGTTTGCGTGAGCGATGATGATGTCGCCGCCGCGCGCACTAGACACAGCGGTGCGCGCCCTTTCCGCGCTCATCGTAGCCCCAGCATCTCCTAGCACGCTAAATCCCACGGGCGCGTATCCCATATCGTAAATTTGAGAGATTGCAAGCTCATCGTAATACGCCGTGCCTGAGCGGTAAAATTTCGGGCGCGCGCCGGTGATTTTTTCGATTAAATCGGCGTTTCGCGCGATTTCATCGTATAGCTCGCCAGCATCTGCCGTGCCCTTTATGCCGTAAATGCTAGCCCCATTTAGAGAGGCTGGGGAGTGTGTGGTGCCGTGATTTTCGATTTCGAAATTTGGATTTTGGCGCAAACGCTCGAATTTTTGTGGAAATTTCTCTATCCAGCGCAAATTTACAAAAAATGTCGCTTTTAGGCTGTGTTTTTCTAAAAATCCCACGATTCGCTCGTCCAAATCGTCCGTTTTGCTTCCGCACAGATCGAGCGTGAGGGCGACTTGTTTTTTATCGGTTTTGAAATTTTTAATCACGCCCTGCAATTCCTCGCCCCAAAGGCTAGGCTTTGCGTCAGAGTATTTTTGCAAAATTTGCTCTTTGGTCAAATTTTCGCCCTGCGCGCCACACAAAACCCCCAAAGCGCAGATAAAAATTAAAAATTTTTTCATTGATTTCCCCCTGTAAATTCGGCTAAATTTTGGCTAAATTTAAAAAGGGGCAAATTTTGAAATTCGCTAAAATTTCTAAATTTTGCCCCAAATTTGCGCTTAAATTTTGTTTATTTTTGCGCCAAAATGTCGCCAAGCACCTTTGCGGCGTGGTCTTTGGCTTTGACAGATTTATAGACTTTTTCGATTTTGCCGTCTTTGCCGATTAGAAATGTCGAGCGCACGATCCCTAGATACTCGCGCCCGTAGTTTTTGCGCACTTGAAGCACGCCATAAGCCTTGGCGACTTCGCGTTCGTGGTCGCTTAGCAAAATATGGCGCAGGCTTTGCTTGGCGATGAAGCTGGCGTGTGATTTCACACTATCTGGGCTAATGCCTATAATCAGGGCGTCCTCGGCGATAAATTTATCCCAAAGCTCGCTAAATTCGCAAGCCTCGGTGGTGCAACCCGGCGTATTATCCTTAGGATAAAAATACAAAACGACCCTTTTGCCGATAAAATCGCTTAGGCGAATTTGCACCCCGTCGGCGTTTTCGAGGGCGAAATTTGGCGCCATATCGCCCGGGGCAAGTGTGATTTTGCGCGCTAAATCTTCTGCGCTAAATGTAGTATCAGCCATTTTGCGCCTTTTTTCGCATATCTGCGACGCTTTCGCCACCGAAATAGAAATTCTCAGCCTCGTCGTATTCGAATTTCACGACCACGCGACTTGGCACCTTGCCTAGGTTTTCGACCATTGTTTTGGTGATTTCGCCAGCGATTTTGTCCTGCAATTCCTTGCTTGGGGCTGGTTTGGTTAGGTGGATATTGATGATTGGCATTTTTACTCCTTTATAAAATAATCTCCGTCAAAACTGATTAGCGAATATTTTCGCTCATCTCCTAGCGCGCCGACAAGCTCATTTATGCTTAGAAATGTCAGGCTGTCCGCGCCGATATACTCGCGCACCTCTTGGGTGCTTTTGTTTGCGCTGATTAGCTCGGCGTAGCTTGGCGTGTCTATGCCGTATCTATCTGGGTGCTTGATTTCTGGGCTTGCGATACACATGTGAATCTCCCTCGCCCCAGCGTGGCGCAGAAGCTCGACGATTTTTTTGCTAGTTGTGCCTCGCACGATACTATCGTCGATGACGACTATGCTTTTGTCTTTTAAAACCTCGCTCATAGGGTTTAGTTTGAGTTTGACTTTTAAATTTCGCATTTCTTGCGTCGGCTCGATAAAGGTGCGCCCCACATAGTGATTTCGCACGATTGCCAGCTCAAAAGGCACGCCACTTGCGCCTGAGTATCCCAAAGCTGCTGGCACGCCACTATCTGGGACAGGGACGACAAAATCAGCTTTGATGTCTTTGCATTTTTCGGCTAAAACTGCGCCTAGTTTTTTGCGGATATTATAGACATTTTTGCCCTCGACCGTGCTGTCTGGGCGCGCGAAATATATGTATTCAAATGCGCAAATTCTAGGATCAACCTCTTCGAAAATTTGAAGCGATTTTATCTCATCTTTGCCCTCTTCGAAAATCACCATTTCGCCGGGCTTCACATCTCGTATAAACTCCGCTCCCACCAAATCAAAGGCGCATGTCTCGCTCGCTACGATATATCCGCCATCGCTTAATCTACCGATACTAAGAGGCCTTACGCCGTGCGGATCGCGCAGGGCAAACATTTTGCTACGACTTAAAATCAGAAGCGAATACGCCCCAGCGCATTTTTTCACAGCCTCGATTATGCGGTTTTGCAATTTTTTTTCTTTGCTTCTAGCGATTAAATGCAAGATATTTTCTGTGTCCATATTTGACTGAAATATCGCTCCCTCAGCGATTAGCTCAGATCTAACGCTATCTTTGTTTATCAAATTTCCATTATGCACGATTGAAATTTCGCCTAGGGCGTATTTAGCAGAGATTGGTTGCGCGTCGTGGATACTCTCGTTGCCCGCTGTGGAGTAGCGATTGTGGCCAATAGCACTATTTCCCTTTAAAATTTCAAGGGCTTGTGGGGTGAAAATTTTAGTTACTAGTCCTTGACCTTTGACCGTGTTTATATGGTGGTTGTGATTAGCACTTACTCCGCTTGCCTCTTGGCCTCGGTGCTGCATCGAAAACAGCCCATAAACCGCCGTTTTAGCCGCATTGGCTGAATTTATAACTCCTACTATCGCGCACATTTTAAAATCCTAAACAATCATTTATGCTATAAAGGCCATTTTTTTGTGTGGCAAGCCAAATTCCAGCTTTAATCGCGCCATTGGCGAAGGTCGCACGGCTCGTGGCGGTATGGTTTAGCTCGATATACTCGCCCTCGTTGTAAAACCCTACCGTGTGGCGTCCGACGATATCACCACCGCGAAGTGCCATGACAGCGATTTCGTCTTTGCCTCGCTCTCCGATTAGTCCGTCGCGCCCGCTAACTCGCACGCTTTTGATATCCAAATCACGCGCATTTGCAGCAGTAGTAGCTAATGTCATTGCTGTGCCACTTGGGGCGTCTTTTTTGTGTTTGTGATGCATTTCGACTATTTCGCAGTCAAAATCGCGCAAAGCCTTGCTAGCTAGATTTACGAGCTTGTTTAGCACGGCTACGCCAAGGCTCATATTTGTCGCGTGAAATACTGGCATTTTTTGCGCGCACTCTTTTAGCAGTGCTTCGCCCTCATCGCCTAGGGCAGTAGTGCCGATGACAAGGGGCTTTGGGTGAGTTTGGGCGAATTTTAATAAATTTATCGCCCCGTCTCTAATGGTAAAATCAATCACCACATCGCAAGAATCAAAAAATTTCGCCAAATCGTCCGTGATTACGCATTTGGGGCTGTATGATAGCTCCTCGATAGTATAAATCGCGCTAACTTCCGCGTTTTCGTAGTTTTTCAGACACTCATAAATCATACTTCCCATTCTACCGCTGCCGCCGTGGATACCAATCCTAACCATTTTAACCCTTTCTGAATTTGTAAAAATTTGGCGTAGTATAGCCAAATTTAGCTTATTTCTGAATTGTGTTGTGATTAATTTATAGCGCAAAGAAATGCGAAGCATTTCAGTAAAATAAATTAGCTAAATTTAGGTTGAATTTTGAATTTAAATTTTTCTGGATTACCACGCTCGTTATACTCGCTCGCAATGACAGCGAATTTAGCGTTTGGTTATTTTTACTCGTAGATTGCTTCGAATTTGCTACGCAAATTCTCGCAATGACACACCCGGCGTAAATTTTGTCCGCTATTGTCATTGCGAGGAAAGGCGCAGCCTTGACGAAGCAATCTACGACTTTAAAATTTTTACCGCTAAATTTGCAAAATTTTAAATTTCACTTCTCTACGCCAAGGCCGACGCTGATGAAGCTATCTTGCTTCGCGCTGACATTTGCAGGCTTTTTAATCACGATTTGTGAGTCCGAAACACCCAAATTTGCAAGCGCACTTTGCACGGATTTAGCGCGCGCGACGGCTAAATCATTTAGGCGCGAGGTTGTGAATTTTTGCGCCTGTATGAGTTTTTCAAATCCCTCTTCGCCACCCTCTTTTATGCGGTGTTTCGCCCTTAGGCTCGCAATCGCAGCGTCAGATGAGAGATTTTCTTTTAGCATTAGCCTGTCTATATTTTCGTTTAGCGTGACGAGCTTAAACGCCCTAGTATCTAGCTTCTCGTTATATGCTGGGGTTAGGGTGATTTTGATTTCTGGCTTTGATTTTGCAATCGTGGCAAGATTCTCGATTTTTTCGTTTTCGCTAATCAAAATCTCGCTACTAGCTGGCTCAAAGTCGATTCCATCAAGCGAGGCAGTATCGATTCCTGCGATTTTGCCCAAAAACCTAAACGGGCTTAGCACGATATCGCTAAATAGCTTTGTCACAGCCCCCACAATCACGCCTCCAAAGCTAAATTTCGGATCGTTTAGATTCCCGCTGATTGGCAGGCTGACATTGATTTGGCCGTCGCTGTCTTTGAGAATCGAAATCGCTAAATCCAGTGGTAAATTCAGCGCATCTTTACTCTCAACTTTTTCGCCAAGCACGAGATTATCGAGGTTTATGTCGTTTGTGGCGTTTAGTTTGGAGGCGTTGATTTTATAATTTAGCTTTAAATTGCTCTTGCCACTTTTTATCTCATAGCCTACGAATTTCGCGCTGTATGGGGTGATATCACTGAGCGCGACATCTTTTAAAACCACGCTAATATCGCTTTTTTGCTCTGGCGCGAAAGGGTAGGCCCTAAGAGCGATTTGCCCTAAGCCACTTTTGCCAACAAGGCCGTTAAATTTGAGGTTTGCTTGGGATTTGTCGCTAATTTTATCGATTGTAGTTTTGATTTTGGAGACCGTGATATTTAGTGGCATAAACAGCGTATCGTCGATGAAATTAAACGAGCCGTTTTGCACGCTCACATTTGCAATATTTACGCCAAAACCGCCTTTTTGCCCCCCGGCTTGGGCTTTTGGCGCGGGCGATTTGGAGGCTGGTTTGCTTATGGATTTTGGCGAAGTTTTGGCTAGTTTGGCTAGGTTTATCTCGCCGTTTTTGGCGATATGGATTTTCGCGTATGGGGCGTTTATGGCGATATTTTTGATATCAATCTTGCTCTCATTTAGGCTTAGCGCGCCCACTTTTGCGCTATTTATGCTAAAAACTTTCGCTCCTTTTGCGTCGTTTAGGGCTAAATTTTTGCCCGAAATTTCAGCATTTAGCGCGAATTTATCGCTAAATTTGAAATTTCCTTTTAAATTTGCGCTACCACTTGCGACTTTTGCGTTTAAAAACTGCTCCAAATACGGGTTTGCTTTGCGCAAATCAGGGTGGGCGACATCAAAATCAATGTCTAAGTTTAGCGGATTTATGGTGATTTTCGAGGTCGCATTGGCGCTTATTTCGTCGCTTGCCACGCTTGCTTTGGCGCTAAAAGGGGCGCTAAAATTGCTAGAAAGATTTTGCACGCTAGCGTCAATTTTAGCGAGGGTGTGGGTCATCTTTGGGGCTACGAAGCTCTCTGTGATTTTCGCGTGGCCGCTATTTAGCGCGATTTGCGCGATAGCAAAGTTAAATTTTGGCTCATTTTTGGCTGGTGAAATACTGCGCGCGGAGCCGTTATTTTCGCTATTTTGCGTGAAATTTCCCTCTTGGGCGAGTGTGTGTATCCAAGCTAATAAATTTTGCCTAAATTTCGCATTTTCCGCCTTGCTAGGCGCGTAAGAAATCACGCTTAAATCGTTTATGCTTTTTGCGCCCTCTTCGCTAATTTCTGAGTTAAAAAACGGCGCGTCAATGCCGATTTTATCGATATTTAGGGCAAGTTTATCTAGGGCGAAATTTAGCTTTTGCACGCTTAAATTTTTAATTCCGCTAAATTTTTCGTTTTTATTGGCTAGGCTAAGCTCGCCAAATTTGGCCGAATTTAGGGCTAAATTTGAGCCTTTTTCGTCCATTTGGAAGCTAAAATCATCTGCGCTTAAATTTGCCAAATCTATCTTGTCAAATTTCGCCAAGGCTAAATTTAGTGGCAAAATTTCGATTTTTGCGACTTTTGCCTCTGTTTTGGAGGCGTTGTTTTCGCCCTTAAAATTTGCGCTGATTTGCGAAATTTCGCCACCCTTTGCGCTTAAATTTATTAGGCTATCGTTAAATTTGCACTCGCTTAAATTTATCTTGTCTAAATTCGCATTTAAGCCCAAATTTTCGCCCTCTAAGCCAAATTTTAAATCAAAATCAAAAGCCCTGAATTCGCCCAAACTCGCGTTATTTTCTGCGCTTAGAAAATCGCTATTTTTAAGCGCGATTTCACCAGCACCCAAAGTGGCGGCTAAATTTTCCCCAAATTTGGCGTCAAAATCAATATTTGCAAGCGAAATTTGCTCTGATTTGATTAAATTTTGGCTAGCAAGCAGGGCAAGGTCATTTAGTGCGATTTTACTTTTTTTCAAATTTAGCGCGATTTCCTCGTCTAAAATCACCTCATAAAGGGCGTTTGCGCTGATTTTTCCACCGAGTAGATCAAGCTCTTTTATATCCAAAAACGATAGCCAAAATGGATTGATTTTGAGATTTTCTACGCTTAAATTTCCCTCGATTTTAAGCGGATTTAGGCTGATTGAGCCTGAGTGAAAGATATTATCGAAAGTCTGCGAAGAGGCGTTAAAATCATGGTTTCCGATAGAATTACTAGCCAAATTTAGGCCCGCGATTTCGTAGTTTAAGCTACCAAGCTCGATTTTAAAGGGTCTTTCTAGGCTCAAATCTTCGTAAAAAACCCCGCCGTTTTCGATTTTGAAATTATCCAGCTTGACATTTATGCTCGAATTTTCGTCGCTTTTTTCGCTTTCGCCCCCAGCATAAAGGCTCTCGAAATTAAACGAGCCGTTATTTTCGCGCGAAATGCTGATTTTAGGGCTTTGCAGGCGCAGGGTTTGGATATCTATGGTTTTGTTAAACAGCTCGCCAAATTTCAGCTTGACATCAATTTTTTCGGCCGAAAATAGTGGTTTGAAAGTCGAAAGCGAGGGAGCGGTGATGTTTAGCTCGTAGGTGAAGGGGTTAAATTTCGCGCTTTTAACGCTGAAATTTGCCTCGTTTTCTAGGATTTTTGGAACTGCTTTTTCGATGAGAAGTGGCACGCCAAAAAAGCCAAAAAGCGTGTAAAATGCGCCAATCCCACAAATGCTATAAATAAATTTTTTCTTGTGTTTTGCTAAAAATTTCACCATTTTTGCGCCTATTGATTGTTAAATTTAATAATCTAAAATTATAGCAAATTAAAAATAACCGAACGCTATGATTCGTGTCATTGCGAGGCGATGCAGTCGCCGTGGCAATCCAGCACGGCGAAGCCGTAACGAAAAATAAAACCAGCTAAATTTTAAAAAGCAACGCTTTTTAAAATTTAGCCACTTCTAAGGTTTTACAGGGGTGGGGGTTGGTAAGGGGGAGGGTAGCGTCTCCTAAAAAGCGCGCCCTCCCCCTTACAAGGAATTTCACGGCGCAGGTAAATTTAAAAAATCGTTCAATGCAAAATTTGGGTTGAATTTTGAATTTAAATTTCTCTGGATTGCTTCGCTTTCTGCGAAAGCTCGCAATGACAGCAAATTTAGCGCATGGAATTTTAAAGTCGTAGATTGCTTCGTCGCTGTCAAAACAGCTCCTCGCAATGACAATGGTGAGCAAATTTTATATAATCTGTTATTGCGAGAATTCGCATAGCAAATTCAAAGCAATCTGCGAGCCAGAATTTAAGGCTAGTATTTTTGCGAAATTTAAAAGGAGATTTTTTGTTAGTTCATATCTGTTGTGCGGTGGATTGTGATTATTTTTTGTGTAGGTTAGCAAGCGAGTGCGATGAGCCCTTGGTAGGGTATTTTTACGACCCAAACATACACCCTTACAGCGAGTATTTGCTGAGGTTGGAGGACGCAAAGAGCGTGTGCGAGGGGCTTGGGATCAAATTTTACGCTGGGGCGTATGATTATGAGGCGTGGCTTAGTGGGGCAAAAGGCCTTGAAAACGAGCCGGAAAAGGGCAGGCGTTGTGAGTTTTGCTTCGATTTTCGTATGCAAAACACCGCCTGCTTCGCGCGCAGTATTGGCGAGCAAAAAATCACCACGACGCTTTTAATGAGCCCCAAAAAATCGCACGCCCAGCTTGTAAATTCGCTAGAAAAAATCTGCAAAGAGCAAAATTTGGAGTTTGTCGCGCCTGATTTTCGCAAAAACGGCGGCACGAACGAGCAGTTTGCCCTAGCCAAAAAAGACAGCCTCTATCACCAAAACTACTGCGGCTGCATGTTTGCGCTATGCACGCAGCGCGGAGAGGGCGAAATTTACGAGCTTATGTCGCCACTTAGCGGGGAAATACTGCCTGCTTCGATAGAGGAAAAGTTTAAAATTTATAAAAAAGTGGCGAAATTTAGGCGCGAGGGCGCAAAATTTGAGATTATCAGAGATGAGTTTTTAAACTACCGCCTGCTTAGGGCGTGGGTGAAATTCTCTGGGGAAATAAGGCCATCATTTATCTTGCATAACTCCCATTTTAGGCGTGAATTTGTCAAATTTAGCATAAATGAGAGTTATGAGAAATTTTACTGCGACAAGGGCGAGATTAAAATTTTAAGTCTTAAATTTTTCAACGAAATTTTAAAAACAGATTTCAAAAACACAGCTGAAATTTTAAAAAATCCGCCAAGCCTGAAAAAACAAGAGCAAATTCGCGCGAAAATTTGCGGTGCGCGCTCGCTTTCGCCAATTATCGTCGTAGATGAAATTTACCCAGCCAAAGTGGAGATTTACGCGCTCTCACGGATATTTTTAGATGTTAGGGAAATTTTAGTAAAGTTAGGGTAAAATGGCAAGAATTTTTATCAAGGATACGAAATGATTGACATAACCGAAATCTTAAACATACTCCCACACCGCTACCCGTTGCTTTTGATCGACAAAGTTACCGATATGGATATGGGAAAAACGATAATCGCTTACAAAAACATCACCTATGGCGAGCAAATTTTTCAAGGTCACTTTCCTGGTCACCCGATTTATCCTGGCGTGATGATTATCGAGGGACTTGCCCAAGCTGGGGGAATTTTGGCGTTTAAATCAATGGAAGCTGAGGGCACAGATTTAAGCGATAAGGTTGTGTATTTTATGAGTATCGACAAGGCGAAATTTCGCAAACCAGTGCGCCCAGGGGACCGCTTAGAATACCGC
Organism: Campylobacter sp. JMF_08 NE1; assembly: GCF_027737875.1. Lineage (NCBI taxonomy): Bacteria > Pseudomonadati > Campylobacterota > Epsilonproteobacteria > Campylobacterales > Campylobacteraceae > Campylobacter > Campylobacter sp. JMF_08 NE1. Next base: position 16,049 of record NZ_JAOVUC010000011.1, on the reverse strand, counting down.
TTAGAGGCGATTAAACACAGAGGCAGAATTTGGCAGTTAAAGGGCGAAGCGTATATCAAAGATGACGCAGGAGGCGATGTTTTGGCAGCCGAGGCTGAACTTCAAGCAATGGTAATGGATAAATAAAATGAGCAAAATTCATCACACCGCTATCGTAGAAGATGGCGCAGTTTTGGGCGATGATGTCATAATCGAGCCTTATGCGTTCATAAGCGCTCAGGCCAAAATCGGCTCTGGCACGCTGATAAAGCAGGGCGCGCGCATCATCGGCGATACTACAATCGGCGAAAATTCTAAAATTTTCTCTTATGCGATTGTGGGCGATATCCCGCAAGATATCAGCTTCGAAGTAGGCGAAAAAACAGGCCTTATAATCGGCAAAAACGCCACAATTCACGAATTTTGCACCATTAGCTCTGGTTCGCACAAGGGAGACGGATTTACGCGCATTGGCGATAATATCTTTATGATGGCGTATTGCCATGTGGCGCATGATTGCATTTTAGGCGATAATATTATTTTGGCAAATTCAGCCACTTTGGCTGGGCATGTGCAAATGGGCGATTACGCAGTAATCGGCGGTCTAACCCCCGTGCATCAATTCGTCAAAATTGGCGAGAGTTGCATGATAGCAGGGGCTAGCGCGCTTGGACAAGACATAGTGCCGTTTTGTCTAGCGGAGGGAAACAGAGCCTATATCAGGGGGCTAAATTTAACAGGAATTCGCCGTAGATTTGACAGAGATACGGTCGAAATCATCAACAAAGCATATAAATTTTTGTTTAACCAAGGCGTGGGATTAAAAGAACAAGCCGAAATTTTGATAAACGAAACAGATAATGAGCATGTGAAAAAAATGTGCGATTTTATATTAAACACAAAACGCGGAATTCCGCTAGATAAGGGTAGAAATTAATGTCAGATAAATGTAGTTTTTGTGGTTCGAGCGAAAAGGACGGACTTACGATTTTCCCAAACGATAGTGGCACGGCTTCGATTTGTAGCTATTGTATAGATCAGGCTTATGCAGCACTTCATGGCGGGGAGGTCGCGAAAAAGAGCGAACGAATCGCAGGTGAGATAGATTTCGAGGCGATTAAACCAAAGGCTTTAATGGAGGTTTTGGATAGATATGTAATCGGCCAAGAAAGAGCGAAAAAGATTTTTAGCGTGGGTGTTTATAACCACTACAAACGAATTTTTCGCAAAGATGAGATAGAGGGCGACGATACTGAAATTTCAAAATCAAATATTTTGCTAATCGGTCCGACAGGAAGTGGCAAAACGCTTATGGCGCAGACTTTGGCTAGGTTTTTAGATGTGCCTATTGCAATCAGCGACGCTACAAGCCTAACAGAGGCTGGATATGTGGGCGAAGATGTCGAAAATATCCTAACTCGCCTGCTTCAAGCAGCCGATGGCGATGTCGAGAGGGCTCAGCGAGGCATTGTATTTGTCGATGAAATCGATAAAATCGCTAGAATGAGCGAAAATCGCTCGATTACGCGCGATGTCAGTGGCGAGGGCGTGCAACAAGCGCTTTTGAAAATCATCGAAGGAAGTGTGGTAAATATCCCGCCAAAAGGTGGCAGAAAACACCCAAATCAAGATTTTATTCAGATTGATACGACAAATATTTTGTTTGTTTGCGGTGGTGCGTTTGATGGCATAAACGAGATTATCGGCCATAGAATCGGCAAAAATGTGCTTGGTTTTGGGCAAGAAAAACGAAGCAAAAAGGAAAACCAAAATTTGCTTGGCATGGTAGAGGCCGATGATTTGGTGCATTATGGGCTAATCCCTGAGCTTATCGGCAGACTTCATGTCATGGCGAGTTTAAACGAAATCGACGAGGCGGCAATGGTTAGAATTTTAACCGAGCCAAAAAATGCGATTTTAAAACAATACCAAAAACTTTTCGCAATCGACGGCGCAAATTTGAAATTTGACGATGAAGCTCTAAGCGAGGTAGCAAAACTTGCTATCAAGCGCAAAACTGGTGCTAGGGGACTTAGATCGATTATTGAAGAGATTATGATTGATATAATGTTTGACCTACCAGAGCTTAGTGGATATGATGTGATTATCTCAAAAGAGGTAGTCAGTGAGGGCGCAAAGCCGATATTAGTAAAACAAAATTTAACTGCATAGGGGAATAAATGTTACTTGATTCTTTATTAGGCTTATTTTCTAGTGATATGGGAATTGATCTTGGCACGGCAAACACGCTAGTTTTGCTCAAAGATAAAGGTATAATCATAAACGAACCAAGCGTCGTGGCTGTGCAAAACGAACGCTATGGCAAACAAAAAATCATAGCTGTGGGCGCAGAAGCCAAAGAGATGCTAGGTCGCACACCAGGCGATATCGAGGCTGTGCGCCCGATGAAAGACGGCGTTATCGCAGACTTTGATATGACTGAAAAAATGATTAGATATTTCATCGAAAAAACGCACAAAAGACGCTTTTTTGTAAGTCCTAGGATTATCATCTCTGTGCCTTATGGTCTAACGCAAGTCGAGCGCAAGGCCGTGAGAGAAAGCGCGATGATAGCAGGTGCGCGCGAGGTTTATCTAATCGAAGAACCAATGGCAGCAGCGATTGGCGCAGGGCTTCCAGTAGCCGAGGCGAAAGGCTCGCTAGTCGTAGATATCGGTGGTGGCACGACAGAGATCGGCGTGATTTCGCTAGGGGGCATTATAAATGCAAAATCAGTGCGCGTAGCAGGTGATAAAATCGACGCTAGCATTGTAAATTATGTCAAAGAAAAATATAGCCTTCTTATCTCAGAGCGTGCAGCCGAAGAGATCAAAATCAAAATCGGCACCGCAATCCAACAACCAAAAGATCTAACCTACACGGTCAAAGGCAAGGATCAAATCAGCGGGCTTTTAAGCTCGGTTGATTTAACTAGCGAAGATGTCAGAGAAGCGATAAAAGACTCAATCCGCGAAATCGCTGACGCGCTAAAATTTGTGCTTGAAAGTATCCAGCCAGAAGTCGCAGCCGATATCGTAGAAAACGGCGTGGTTTTAACTGGCGGAGGCGCGCTAATTAGAGGGCTAGATAAATATCTAAGCGAGGCTGTGAAACTGCCTGTATTCGTAGCAGATGAACCGCTTCTTTGCGTCGCAAACGGCACTGGCAAGGCCCTAGAAGAGATCAAATCGCTAAAACAAGCAGCAAATGACTAATGTAAAGTTTCTACTCATCGCTGTGGTATTGGTGGCTACTTCGCTTATTTTTGGATCGCAAATTCATGGTAAATTTATCGGTCTTAGCGGAGGAGCTATTGATACTTACAAAGATATTACGAGCTTTATAAAAAACAAAATTTCAAAACATATCGATCAAGCAAACACTATCGAAGCCCTGCGCGCCGAAAATGAGGAACTGAAAAAATCCGCCATGCTTCTTGGCACCTTTGCGGGGGAGTTAAATAAAATTTTGCTTGATAAAAACAGCTCCGCTTACGAACCGCGCGTCGAGCTTGTTAGGACGCTAAGTTACGCTAGCTTAAATGATTACAATAAATTTTGGATAAATTTTAAAAATTTCAATCCAGATAAAGTCTATGGTCTCATTAGCGAGGGCAAAACCGCAGGAATCGTCGTAAATCGCGACAACAAACCCCTAGCCATACTTCAAAAAGATGAAAAAAGCAATTTTTCTGTCTCAATCGGCGAGAGCCAAATTCCAGGCGTTGCAAACGGCGAGGGAAATGCTTTGGTGGTGAAATTTATCCCACAATGGCTAGACCCAAAAGTCGGCGATGAGGTTTATACGAGCGGAAAGGACGAGATATTTTTCGAGGGCGTGCCTGTGGGGCGGGTCAAATCAGTTCAGAGTGGTAAATTATACAAAAGCGCTGTCATAGAGCCATACGCAAATCCAAATATGCCAACGTTTTTGTATGTCGTTACAAAGGAAAGATAATGCCAAAAAGAGAAGATGTAAAGACGATATTGCTTATCGGAAGCGGTCCTATCGTCATCGGTCAAGCGTGTGAATTTGATTATAGTGGCACACAAGCTGCTAAAACTTTGAAAAATTTGGGCTATCGCGTAGTTTTGATAAATTCAAACCCAGCTACGATTATGACAGACCCTGATTTTGCAGATGCGACCTATGTCGAGCCAATCACGAAAGAGAGCATTTTGCGAATTATCAAAAAAGAGGGCGTCGATGCGATACTGCCTACTATGGGCGGTCAGGTCGCGCTAAATGTCGCAATGGAAGTCTATGAAAGTGGCGAGCTAGGCGATGTGAAATTTCTAGGCGCTAAACCAGAAGCGATTAAAAAGGGCGAAGACCGCGTGGCTTTTAAAGAAGCAATGATTAAAATCGGCATGGACTTGCCAAAGTCAAAATATGCTTACACTATGGAAGAGGCTCATCAAGCAGCCGAAGAAATCGGCTTTCCGCTAATTATCCGCGCTAGTTATACGCTAGGCGGGGCTGGTTCAGGCGTAGCATATAATATCGATGAATTTAAAGAAATCGCACAAAACGGCATTGATATCAGCCCAATACATGAAATTTTGATTGAAGAGAGTTTGCTTGGCTGGAAAGAGTATGAAATGGAAGTTATCAGGGATAATAAAGATAACTGCATAATCGTCTGCTCTATCGAAAACCTTGACCCTATGGGCGTGCATACGGGCGATAGCATTACGATTGCACCGGCTTTGACACTCACAGATAAAGAGTATCAGCGCATGCGTGATGCGAGTTTTGCGATTTTGCGTGAGATTGGCGTCGATACGGGCGGAAGCAATGTGCAATTCGCCATAAATCCGCGCACAGGTCGCATGATAGTAATCGAAATGAATCCGCGTGTCAGCCGTAGCTCAGCCCTAGCTAGCAAGGCCACAGGCTACCCGATAGCCAAAGTCGCTACCATGCTAGCTGTGGGATTTAGCCTAGATGAGATCAAAAACGATATCACGGGCACTCCTGCAAGTTTTGAGCCTGTGATTGATTATATCGTCACAAAAATCCCTCGTTTTGCCTTTGAGAAATTCCCGGGCGCGAACCCGCACCTTGGCACTGCGATGAAGAGTATCGGCGAAGTAATGGCGATTGGGCGCACATTTAAAGAGAGTATCCAAAAAGCACTTTGCTCAATGGAGAAAAGCTACTATGGCTTTATCGAGCTAAATTTAAGCAAAGATGATTTGATTTTTGGGCTTAGAAACGCAGGACAGGATAGAATTTTATATGTCGCGCAAGCTTACCGTGAGGGATTTAGCGTAGATGAGGTCTTTGAATTTAGCAAAATTGATCCGTGGTTTTTGCGCGAAATTCACGAAATCGTCGAATTTGAAGCCAAAATCGACATGGATATCCTAAATGCTCCAAATTTGCTTCGCAAAGCCAAAACTATGGGCTTTTCGGACAAAATGATTGCGCATTTGATTAACAAAGTCGATAATCTAGGCCTTACGCAAAACGATATTTTCTTTGCGCGTGCAAAACACGGCATAAATTTAGAGTATAACGAAGTCGATACCTGCGCAGGCGAATTTAAGGCTCTCACGCCGTATTTGTATTCTAGCACAAATATCACGCCAAACCTGCCAACCAGAACGCCACAAAACGCCAAAAAAGTCCTAATCATCGGTGGTGGCCCAAACCGCATAGGTCAAGGCATAGAGTTTGATTATTGTTGCGTGCATGCAAGCTACGCGCTAAAAGATCTTGGCATAAAGAGCATTATGTATAACTGCAACCCAGAAACGGTTTCTACTGATTATGATACGAGCGATATTTTGTATTTTGAGCCGATTGATTTCGAGCATGTTCGCACCGTAATCGAGACAGAAAAGCCAGAGGGCGTAATCGTGCATTTTGGCGGACAAACCCCGCTTAAATTTGCCAAACGCCTAAACGCAATTGGAGCCAAGATTATCGGCACGAGTGCGCGCACTATTGATATTGCAGAAGATCGCAAGAAATTTAGCGAATTTATTACTAAAATCGGCGTAAAACAGCCTAAAAACGATACAGCCATTAGCGAAGCCGAAGCAATCGAAAAAGCGGCAATCATCGGCTATCCGGTCCTTGTGCGCCCTAGTTATGTGCTTGGCGGACGGGCTATGAGAAGGGTGTATAATGTCGATGAACTAAAAGAGTATATGAGCGAGGCCGTGAGCGTGAGCTACCACTCGCCAGTTTTATTGGATAAATTTTTGCTTGATGCAACCGAGCTTGATGTCGATGCTATAAGCGATGGCAAAGATGTCTATATCGGCGCGATAATGGAGCATATCGAAGAGGCTGGAATTCACTCAGGCGATAGTGCAAGCATACTGCCTCCAATGAGCCTAAGCGATGAGATGATTGATAAAATCAACGAAACCACAAAACAAATCGCGCTAAATTTGGGCGTCGTGGGGCTTATGAATATTCAGTTTGCGATTTTTGAGGACGAGCTTTATATGATTGAAGTAAATCCGCGCGCTTCTAGAACTGTGCCGTTTGTGAGCAAGGCGACTGGAATTTCAATGGCAAAGGTTGCCACGCGCGTAATGTGGCAAGGAAATTTGCGCGAGGCGCTTAAATTTTACGATAAATTTGGCGTTTTGTGTGAGGAAAAGGGCATTTTAAAACCGCGCGTGAGTGGCAGAGTATGTGTCAAAGAAAGCGTATTTCCGTTTAATAAACTCCCAGGCTGCGACATCGCGCTAGGGCCTGAGATGAAAAGCACGGGCGAGGTTATGGGTATTAGCGAGAATTTCGCAAAAAGCTTTGCTAAAAGCCAAATTTCAGCCAGCAATGTCTTGCCAAGCAAGGGCGCTGTGTTTATGAGCTTGACTGATCGCGACAAAGAAAAAGGGGTAAGCCTAGCTAAGACTTTGGTTGAGACTGGATTTAGTCTGATTGCCACTGGCGGGACTTGCAAGGCGCTAAAAGAGGCAGGGTTAGAGTGCGAGTTCGTCTATAAAATTTCAGAAGGTCGCCCAAATATCGAAGATAAGCTAAAAAATGGCGAAATCGCCCTTGTCATCAACACCAGCGACACCAAATCAAGCTCGTCAGATACATTTAAAATCCGCCAAGCTGTGGTGAGATTTAAGTTGCCGTATTTTACGAATATCAAGGCCGCGCTCGCTGCTACTATGTCAGTGTGTGCGGTCCAAGACGGAAGCGCACTGGAAGTGAAAAGCTTGCAAGAGTATTTAGCAAACAAATAATTCTTAAATTTGGCAAATTTGCGTGAAATTTATGCTAAATTTGCCGAAATTTTATAAATTTAATTCAATTAATATGAAAACGCAAAGTATAATTTTTGGAATTTTCATAACACTTCTTGGCGGAATTTTTTGGGGGTTTAGCGGAGTTTGCGGTCAGTATCTTTTCGAAGTAAAGGGCATTAGTGCAAATTGGCTTGTTCCGTATCGACTTTTTTGCGCCGGATGTGTTTTGCTTTTTTATTGTGCGTTTCGTTTGCGCGATAAAAGATTTTTTGCACCGCTTAAAGATAAAAGACTTTATCCGCAGTTTTTAGCTTTTTCGCTTTTGGGTTTAATGCTAACGCAGTATTTTTATTTTTATTCTATCGAGCTTTCAAATGCCGCAGTCGCTACCGTAATCCAATACACAGCACCAGCTATGATTTTAGTGATTGTATGCGTAAATGAAAGACGATTGCCAAAAATCAGCGAATTTATCTCTTTGATTTTAGCAAGTTTGGGTGTTGTGATTTTAGCTACGCACGGAAATTTAGACTCACTTGTTATTAGTCAAAAGGCACTTATTTTTTGTTTGCTTAGCGCAGTTTGTGTTTGTGTTTATAATATTGCACCAAAAAAACTAAATCAAAAATATCCTGTTGTGCTAAATTTAGGTTGGGGTATGGTGCTTGGCGGAGTAGTTTTGGGTTTGTTTTTGCAAGTTTGGAATTTAAAAGGTATTAGCGATTTTAGCGGATTTTTAGCACTCATGGGCGTTGTGTTTTTTGGAACGGTTTTAGCATTTAGTTTTTATATGATTGGCGTGAAATTGATCGGCGCACCAAAAGCAAGCCTAATCGCAGCGATTGAACCAGTTAGCGCAGCATTTTTTGCACATTTTTGGCTTAAAACGCAGTTTGTGTTTTTAGATTTTGTAGGCTTTGTTTTGATTATTTCGTGTATATTTTTACTAGCGAAAAAGGGTTAAATTTATCAAATTCAGTTAAAATTATTTAAATTTATCAAGGAGATTTTTTTTGAAAACTATCGGACTAATCGGCGGAATGAGCTGGGAAAGCACGGCTACTTACTATAAAATCATAAATGAAGAAATTAAAGCTTATCTTGGAGGTTTGCATAGTGCAAAAATTTTGCTTTATAGTGTGGATTTTAGCGAGATCGAAGAGTGTCAAGCAAAGGGCGAATGGGAGAGAGCCGGTCGTATTTTAGCCGGTGTCGCTAAAAATTTAGAACTCGCAGGAGCCGATTTTATCGCTATTTGCACCAACACAATGCACAAGGTTGAACCGCAAATAAAAGCAAATTTGCAAATTCCCATTTTGCATATCGCCACAGCCACTGCTGATGAGCTAAAAGCCAAAAATATCGATAAAACCATACTTCTTGGCACGAAATACACGATGACGCAGGATTTTTATAAAGAAAAATTAATCGAACAAGGTATAGAAATTTTTATTCCAAATGATGACGAGATCGAATTTATAAATTCAGTCATTTTTAATGAGCTTTGTTTAGGTAAAATTTTATCATCTTCAAAAGAGAAATTTTTAAAAATCATCGATAGACTTGCGAATTTAGGGGCAAAAAGTGTGATTTTAGGTTGCACAGAAATCGGACTTTTGATTTCGCAAAATGATTTGGAAATTCCGGTATTTGACACGACGATAATCCACGCTAAAAAATGCGCTAAAATGGCGTTATAATGGGATTTTAATCTCCCATTATAAGCTTATTTGTGATTATATATTTAATCTTTTGGCGATTTAAATTTGAAACAGGATCAAATTCTCCCTCATAAATTTCATCGAAATTTTCGTCCAAATACCTAGTGTAAATTTCGCCGATTAACTTCGTCATTTTTGCCGCCACAGACGAATTTATAAGCCCGTCAGTTAGCAAGTCATTAAACGGCGCAAGTCGCACAATATCGCCGTCGATTGAGCCAGTAAGCACAGCTATGTTTGCACATTTTTGGCTAGGGACAAAATTTGTATTTTTGGATTTCGTAGGATTTGTGCTGATACTTTCGTGTATATTTTTATTAGCGAAAAAGGGCTAAATTTAGCCAAATTTGACCAAATTTTGCCAAATTTTTCAAATCCCCATATCCTCTGCCATTTTTTTCACGGCTTTAAAATCCACCTTGCCGCTGCCTAAAATCGGTATTTCGCCCACTTTTTTTACCACGCTTGGCTGCATTATCGGAGCTAAATTTGCACCCTTTATCATCTGCGAAATTTCATCTTCGCTAAACTCGGCGCTGTATAGTAGCGCGATTTTCTCGCCCTTTTTCTCATCAGCCAAATTTACGCACGAAAAGCTAACCGCAGAGCCTAAAATTTCGCCTATCGTCCCCTCTACTGCGCCCAGACTTATCATCTCGCCACCGATTTTTGCGAAGCGCGAAAGGCGGTCTGTGATAAACAAAAACCCGTCATCGTCGCAGTATCCGATATCGCCGCTGTTATAATACCTCACACCATCGATCTCGATAATCGCGCGCGCTGTGCGCTCTGGCTCGTCGTAGTAGCATTTCATCACCTGCGCCCCGCCGATTAGGATTAGCCCTGCTTCGCCGTTTCCAAGCTCGGCGAAATTTGCGGGATCGACGATTTTTATTATCGTGCCAGCTAGTGGCAAACCCACGCTTTTTTCGCGGTTGAAGGCAAGTTCTTTGAAAAAATCAGGCTCTAAAATATTTGGCGTATTTACGCTCACCACAGGTGCAGTCTCAGTGGTACCGTATCCCTCGTAGATATCCACGCCAAATTTGACCTTAAAGTCCTTTTTCACGCTCTCGCTCAGTTTTTCGGCACCTGCGATTGCAAGGCGCAAATTTCGAAGCATTAGCGGATTTAGGCGTTTGTTTTTGGCATAAAGTCTAAAAAATGTCGAGGTTCCAAACATAATCGACGCGCCGTATTTCGCGCTCATTTTGCCCACACAAAATGCGTCTGTCGGGTCTGGGACATGTATGCTTAAAAGCCCATCATTTAGTGGAAATAGCGTCGTAACGGTTAGCCCAAAGCAGTGAAAAATCGGCAAAGAGGCCAAAAGCGCGTCTTCGCCCGTGGCATTCACGAGTTCGGAGATTTGGCGCACATTTGCCATTATGTTTTTGTGCGTGAGCACCACGCCTTTTGGGCGTCCCTCGCTTCCACTGCTAAATAAAATCGTAGCCTCATCGTCGATTGCGTGTGGCGCGATATACAAAACCTCGAATAAAAATTTCGGCATCAAAAGAGCCTTTATTGCCGTGCTTATGCGCTCTTTGCGTGTGATATCTGCGCCGATATCCTCCAAATACACTAATCTCTCGCCAAGGCTACTTTCTAGCTCAAATCCGCGCGATTTTAGCTTTTCGACAAATTTTTTCGAGCTGATTATGGTGCGCAAATTCGCCTTTGTAGCGCAATACACGAGATTTTCTTCGCTTAGAGTGTAGTTGAGATTTACGCTGATTTTCCCCATGGCTAAAATCGTCAAATTTATCGCACTTGCAATCACGGAGCTAGGCAGGATTATGCCTATGTTTTTTTCATTTCCTATGCGCGGTGCTAGGCGCTTTTGAAACATTATTAGCGCGCTCATCATCGCTAAATTTGTAAATTTCACCCCTGTGCTATCGACCGCAACCACCTTAAATGGCGAAATTTTCGCCTGATTTAGCCAATTATACGCTAAGGGATCAAGCGAGCTAAGGTATTTTTCCCAGCTAAAAAACGATAGCTCTCTCACGGCCTTTTTGACCTCGTGCGCTTTGGCGTTTATATCTAGTGGCGCACCAAAGCTCACCCTCAAAGCGTGCGCGCCAAGCTTGGAGATTGTTTTTTTATAATGTTCGCTAGCCCTCGAAAATGTCGAACCCCAAAGCCCACGGATATAAAACGGCACTATCACGGCATTTGCGCCCCGTGCAGCGTGCTCAAATCCAGCTTGAAACTCATCAATTCTGCCGTTATAGCTAATGTGCCCTTCTGGAAAAAGCCCCACCACTTCGCCAGCATTTAGAGCTTCTTTTATCGCGCCAAGCGCACTTTTGCTGACCCCTGCGCCGATCGGAATTACGCCAAAAATTTTCAAAAACCACTTCAAATACCACAGCTCATAATAGCTTCTATGCATTACAAAGCGCACAGCGCGCGGGCAGGCAAGCTGCACGACCGCCCAATCAATCCAGCTAATGTGATTGCCAAGTAGTAAAACTCCGCCACTTTGCGGGATATTTTCTAGCCCATCGACGCGGACTTTATATCCAAATTTCAAAAATGGCAAAAGCAAAATTCGCATGAAAAGGTGCGGCAGGTATCTGGCACTAAAAATTCCGCAAATTAGCACGCACAGCGCGCACATTACAAAGATTTCGCCACTATACACGGCAAAATTTACTAGAATTATCGCGATTATCAAAAATAGCACCATAAAGATATTTTGAATAAAATTTGACCCCGCTAGCACGCGCCCCATGCGCTCATCGCGGGTAAAAAACTGAATATTCGCATTAAGTGGCACGATGAAAATTCCACCGCTAAATCCGAAAAATAGCGACGCCAAAGATAGCGTAAAAGTCGAATTCGCGTTTGCCAAAATCATCAGCGCAAGTCCTAGTCCAAACGCGCCAAATGGCACGATTCCTAGCTCGATATGTTTTTTGCAGTAGCTTCCTGCAAACACCGCTCCCAGCGCGATTCCGATCGCACTTAGGGCTAGGATAACTTGGATAATCATCACATTATCATTTCCGCTAATGGCCTTAAAATGCGCCGGAAATGTCGCAATCACGAGCTGTGAAACAGCCCAAAACATCGAAAGTCCAAGCGTGCATAGCAAGATATTTTTATCCGAGGTTACGAATTTTAAATTTTGCCTTAGATACTCGAATTTTGCGAATTTTGCAAATTCAAATTTCGCCTCAGGTTCGGCGGCGTCAAAATATGGAATTTTATAGGCGAAATACGCCTCCACCATAGAGCCAGCCACGAGCAAAAGCCCTATAAACCACACCGAGCGCAAAAGCTCGCCAGCACCTGCGCCTTGCTTTGCGAAGCTTTCGAAAATTACAGAAAATACAAGAGAAGAGAGCAAAATCGCGATTATGGTTAGAGCCTGCACTGCGCCGTTTGCCGCGCCTAAATTTTTCGCTCCGACGATTTTTTTGATTAATCCGTATTTCGCGGGCGAGTATATCGCGCTTTGCGCAGCTAAAAGAATCGTCATAAAAAATGCGAAATAAAACCACCCGCAAATGTATCCAAGCGTGATTAGCGCGCACAAAGCCACGCCAAGCAGGGCGCAAGCGCGAGTGATTTTCGTGCGCGAGAATTTGTCGTTTAAAAAGCCAGAAGTGCTAAATAAAAAAATATATGGAAGCAAGATTAGCATATTTACAAGCGCGGTCAGGGCAATGAGCGTGTCGCCCGAAAAGCTCTTGACTAGGACATTTTGGATAGTGATTTTGTGTGCGAGATCAACGCTAGCGTTGATAAACATTATTATCATAAAGGGCAAAAATCCGCTGATTTTGAGTAAATTTTTCATAATTTTTCCTTAAATTTGCGCGAATTTTAGCCTTTTAAATTTAACATAGAAAATTTAAGCCGAATTTGATAAAATGCGCCAAATTTTATCAAGGAAAATTATGCAAGTAACTATCACCGAGCGCGATGTGAGCGCACTTAACAAATTTATGCTTCTTCACAGCAAAAAAGCAAAAAAACAAAAAATCGTCAGCACCTATGCGATTGCCTTTGAGTTTTTGATTTTTGGTATCATCATCGACGGACTTTTCAAAACAGCCCCGATTGCAAGCATCGCCTCGCTAATCATGGGCGCGCTGTGGCTGGTGTTTTTCCCTAAATTTTATCGCAAAATGCTTCGCAAACATATCGCAAACGCCGAAAATATCGAGCCTTCGAGCGTGCAGATGAATTTTTTGTGGAGCGAGGGTGAGATTAGCTTCGCTAATGGAGAGGCGAGTGCGAGCGAGAAGTTCGCTACTAGCGATTTAAACCGCATAGCTAGGACTAGCGAAAACTATTTTTTGGGTTTTGAGCGCGGATTTCATATAGTTTTGCCTTACACCGAAGATACTGCGCGCGAAGTGGAAAATTTGGCTAAATTTAGAAATTTAGCAATCGAAAGCGTGGATTTAAATCAGAAAATTTGATTTTGTCGGTGCTTCACTTCCTTGCAATGACAATAGCGAGCGAAATTTGTTTAATCTGTCATTGCGAGAATTTTGCGCTTAATCCGCCAAAAACGCCTAATTTGTCAAATTTTTAAAAAAATGCAAAATTCCCATAAATTCTTTAAATTTTACCGCTTTTTTCTGTAATTTAAGTTATAATTTCAGCTATTTATAAAATTTCAAAGGAGTTTGAGATGAAAGCATTAAATCAAAGCAGAGGAAGTATCGTCTTAGCTGCTATGCTCTTTGCTGTTGGCGGTGTAAATATCGCAAATGCCGATAAGATTATCGGAACTAATGACGCTAGTCCGTATGTAGGCGTAGATAGTGCAGGAAACAAATTGACAACAGGTGCTTCGGTTACTATTAGTGGCACTTCCACAGACGGCTTTACATTTAGCCCTAACAGACATGCTTATGGCGGTTATGCAAAAGGGGTTGCAGATTCAAATATTTCTGGCAATACAATAAATATCGAAAATGCAAATATTCAAGGTCCTAACTCTTCAAGAAATATTATGGCTGGTAGAGCAGAAGGCGATGGTAGCGAAGGTTCGATTGCCCAAGAAAATAAACTTACAATCAAAGATTCTAATATTACAATAGGCAGTGGAACCATTTATCCTTCTGTCATAGGCGGTAGAGTCGATAGAGCAGGCGGTGAAGCCAAAAATAATACAGTAGAAATAAGCAACTCAGATGTAACCTACTATATCTATGGTGGAAAAGGTGACGGCAATAGTGCAGACAACAATAGCACAATCTACAACAACCATGTTTATATAAAAGATTCAACATTTGGAAGCGTATGGGGCGGTCAAGCACAGGCCCCAAGTGATGATAAAAATCACGCTAAGTATAATACTCTCGTTATAGAGGGTGGTGGATATTCACAAAAAGCTAAATCGGGAGATCTTCGTGCTGGAACCACTTACGGAGCGGGAGATAGTGAATACAATACCCTATTTATAAGTGGCGGAACGACACTAGACCGCAATAATGTTAGTATTTTTGGTGGTTATTCACAAGGTAAAGCGACAGGAAATAATCGCTATAATCAGCTTATCTTAGATAATGTAAAAATACCAAACGCTAGTGATACTATATATGCGGGCGGTATTAAGACCAACACCACTACTCTATCAAATACAGAAGCAGTTGGCAACAGAGCATATATAAATGACTTAGACTTTGCAAACGGTATCGTAGTTGGTGGCGGTAGCGAACTAGGCAATACAAGCGATAATATAGTTGTCATCAACGGCAATACAAAACTAAAAAGCGCTTACAGTGGCAAAGTAAGAGAAGGTGCTGACGGAACAGCAAAAGATAATCTTGTCATTATGTCTGGTGGCACTATTAGCGAAAATATCTACGGCGGATATACTCAGGGCGGTGAAACGAGTGGAAACGCTGTTTATTTCATGGGTGGCGAAGTCTCTGGCATAGTCGGCGGCGGAAATAACGGCAATAAAAATACCCTAATCTTAGGTAAAGACAAGGATAATCTTGGCGTTATAAAAGCAGGGCAAATTTCAAATTTCAACACTTTGCAATTTAACGCCGTTAAAGACGGCACAAATACAGACGCCGTTTTAACCCTAACAGATAGCGCAAACGGAGCCGATTTAAACGGCGTTACTATAAATTTCTTAAACGAAAGTTCTAGCGACGGGGCTGTCGAAGTGCTCGTCGGCGGAGATAACGGAGTAGGCGTAAATAAAAAACGAAACAGTGGC
The DNA here is from genome assembly GCF_027737875.1 of Campylobacter sp. JMF_08 NE1. Taxonomy (NCBI): domain Bacteria; kingdom Pseudomonadati; phylum Campylobacterota; class Epsilonproteobacteria; order Campylobacterales; family Campylobacteraceae; genus Campylobacter; species Campylobacter sp. JMF_08 NE1. Next base: position 927 of record NZ_JAOVUC010000011.1, on the reverse strand, counting down.
GGTGGCGCAAATGCTATAACCGAGCTAACTAAAAATGCTATAAAATATGGTGCAAATTTAGATACAATCGCCGTTGTCGTAAGTGGCGCAGAAGCTAAAAATGATATAATAGAAAATTTACAAAGAACCCTAAGCGACGGTAGCACAAAGCCACAAACAAGTTATGGCATAGGCGATACATTTAATTATAAATACAAAACAATCGATTTAAAACAGCCAAACAAAAAATACTATCTCATTAAATCTAATGCGCCTTTGCAAAACTATAATAAAATTAAACTCGAAAATCCGGCAAATCCGACATGGATTGGCAAGGAGTTAAAAGAAAATTCAGGTATAAAAATAGCCGATATATATCAACCTGATCAAATTTATAAAATTTTAAGCTCCACAGAATACAAAAGAAATTTGCGCGGTATGTTTGTGGAAAATGGCGATAAAGACCTATTTATCACAGGTATAGATGAAATAACAGAGAGCTGGAATGATAACGAATTTGACACCAATGAATTTAGCAAATTTAATCAGCCTTCGAACACAGGAAATCATGTCTATATAGAAGCAAACGCTGGTGATTTAGGTGGAAAAACAATCTATGGCGGATATAGCGACAGCGAAGATGTAAATAACAACAATATCTATATCAATCAAGGTGCAAATTTAAGTAACGCTACAATCATAGGTGGATATTCTATATCAGGTAAAGTTTCAAACAACACTGTTGATTTAAACAATACTAGTGTAATAGCAGATATTACACTAGCTCAGACTGATAGCGGAAGTGTAAAAGTTTCAAATGATAATATTAAAAACGCTGATGGCGTTACAATTGGCGGCTCAGTAACTATTGCTAAATCCACAGGAAGTGCAAATTTAAATGGCTTAAATTTTGAAATGCCAAAATTTGAAAAAATCACAGGCGATTTT
>NZ_JAOVUC010000010.1:0-52082 GCF_027737875.1 Campylobacter sp. JMF_08 NE1 | reverse complement strand
CGTGCCTTATTCGGTGCAGGGCAAGGACTACACCGTGCGAGATATCTTTGATACTCGCCCAAATTTAGGCACTTACAAATTTTTATTTAATCAAATTAAAATTAAAAAAGCAATTCAGAGGCTGGGCGATAGAAATTTAGAAAATTTTCTACTTTATACCTTGCTTGGCGAGATAACTGCCCTCCAAAGCGTGCGAAATGTAAGTGTGCATGAAAAAAAGGCGAGCCTGCGTGAGATAAATTTGCTAAGAAGCAGAATTTTAGGCATAGGGCGAGACGGCGCGATACCTGCGCTTTTGCGAGAAAAACAAAAAATTGATTATAAAGGATAAAAAATGAAAATCAGTGGTGTAATGGCAAAAATTCAAAAGTCGGCGTTTTGAAAAAATTTTACAAATTTTAGAAACATAGACATAAGAGGCATTGTGGCACTTTTGAAGTTAAAATTTGAGCTACAAGTCGAATTTTACAAATTTAGCATTTGGCAATTTAAATTTACAAAATTTCGCCAAACGCTAAATTCTACCCAAATTTATCTTCCAAAAATTTTGCCAAATTTGGCTTGAAGTTTGTTTAAAAATCCTTTTTTGGTGACGATTCCGTCGATAAATTCGTCATAAGTCGTATTGTTGGCGTGCAAAAACCCCTCCAAATACTCATAGCTAGCCTTTATGCCGGAGCTATTTTCGATCTCGACTAGTTTTTTGTAAATCGGCTCGATTTGCTGGATTATCTCGGCTGGTGCTGGCGTGCGAAATGCCGTATGCTCCGATATGGCCGTATGTCCGACGACCTTTTTGGTATGCGGGTCGATGACTTGATCGAGCTTGGCGATGACCCAGTAATACCTGCCGTCTTTGGCTAGATTTTTCACCGCAGCCGTAAATGGTCTGCCCTTAGAAATGCTATCCCACATTAGCTTAAATGCGATTTTTGGCATATCTGGGTGTCTGACGATAGAGTGTGGTTTGCCGATGAGTTCGCCCTCGCTATATCCGCTAACCTCCAAAAAATAATCATTGACATAGGTAATGATACCGCGAGGATCCGTCTTTGAGATGATGATTTTGCTGAAATCCAGCTCGATTTGTTCATCTATGGGAACAGGTCTTTCCATACTTACCTCCTATTTTTGTATATATTTTCCTTTTTGTTCTGGTATTTTAACATAAATTTTATAAATTTGTGTTATAATAGCGATTTATATTAATTCAACCAAAGGAAATTTCCAGTGAATAAAGCGGATACTATAAAAGCCGTTGAGAGATTTGTAAATTCGCAAGAAATGATGATGTTTCGCGTCAAAAAGGGGATTTATCAGGACTCAGCGCAAAATTTAGAGCAGGTATTTGCTCCGTTTAAGGATTTTTACTCGTTTTTGAAAAATCCTGCTAATAAATTGCAAGAGTTACTTGGAAATGTCGCGTATGATTCGATCGTGAGCTTTACAGAATCTAGCATTGAGCATTGTGATAAGATTTGGGGCACATATTTTGTCGAGACAAAGGGTTTGTTTAAATCAGGCATAAAATATGTCGAACCTGACTTCGTAGCGAAGGAAAAAGCCAAAGCTTACTACGACGATTTGGTCAAAAACAACGAAAAATTAATGGAATACATCGATATCGGATTACAACGCTTGCACAGTCTGGAAGATAAATTATTTTTGTAATTTTATAAATTTGATATTAAATTTATGGTTGCGCGGAATGCGCAACCTTTTTTTATTTGCCCTCTTTTTCAGCTTTAATCTTAGCCAAAAACATACCGATTTCATCTTTTACACGAAGTTTCTCTCTTTTTAGAGAATCCACTTCTAAATCGCTCATATGCACTCTGCCCTCGACTGCGGCTGCGATTTGATGATCTAGTTCATCGTGTTTTTCAAACAACGCATCAAAGCGTGCATTTTTGCCTTTAAGTTCAGTGATTAAATCTCTGTATTCGTGAAACATAATATATCCTTTTGTGTGAAATAGCCTATTAGTTTAGCACAAAGGGGCTTAAAATTCGTATATATTACAATAAAAGAAAAAATTTATATTCGTAACACCAAAATTCAATTAATATTAAAATTTAGTCGCTATAATACTAATCTATTTTTAATAATATTCAAGGAGAATTTTATGTTTAAAAAAGCACTTCTTTTCGTTGCATTTTGTATGTGCGCAAATGCCCACCAAATCGTGATCCAAAACATCGACACGAACAAATATGAAGTCAAATTTTGGGCTCATGGCGAGTTTGAAAAATACGCCAGTGAGCAGTTGATCGCAGCTAACGGCTACGATGAAAATCTAAAACCTATCAAAACAGGAATTGATTATAAATTTGACGATACAAACGCCGCACCTGTCGTGCTAACAGCAAGCAAACCAGCTGTAATGAGCGGAATTTACGACGCTGGGTATTGGATAGAAACAGATGAGGGCGGAAGCTTCGTCAAAGGCGGATTGAAGAGTGTTAAAGGCGCAGTTTTTGCAAATTCAAGAAGCCTAAAAATCGGCAAAACTTATTTTTCGTGGAACGAAGCAATGTTAAGCCCGATAGGCCTTGATTTCGAAATCATCGCCCTTGCAAATCCATTTTCGCTAAAAGATGGCGACAAACTCCCTGTTTTGGTGCTCAAAAACGGCAAACCATCGCCAAAAACCAAATTTGAAGTCGGCGTGCATGAGGACTGGGAATTTAGCACAAACGAGTTTGGTATCGCGCTAATCCCAGTTGAAAAAGGGCTAAATGTAATCGCTGCCAAGAGCGCTAGAAGCGAATATTCAGACCCAAATGCCAACAAACTCTTGATCCAAACTTCAATCACATTTGAGCTTAAATGAGAGTTTTAATTAGCGTTTTGTTTTGCGCTATTTTGGCGTTTGCGCATGGGATTAGCTACAATATCACGCATGATAAAGCCGTGATAATCAATGCGAATTTTGCCACTTCTATCCCAGCCAAACACGCCAAAGTGCGCATTTATCAAGGAGATAGTGCGCTCGCTATGCAAATCGCGCAGACGGACGAAAACGGCAAATTAGCCTTTTTGCCACCTGCGCCCGGGAAATACCGCGTCGAAATAAACGCGCAGAGCGATCACGGCGAGCACAGAAGCGAATTTAGCGTGGATATTGATGAGAATTTCGGCGTTAGCAAATACGATGAGCTAGCCTTTGCGAAATACCAAGGCTTGCTTAGCGTGATTGGCATTATTTTTGGACTTTTTGGCATTATAGCGTTAGTAAAAAGCAAAAAACGCGCGATTTAGCGCGAATTCAGGGTTAAATTTAGATAAATTTTATGTTCTCTTTCAAATTTGCACTTAAATTTAGCCCTTTCAAATTTCCCAGCGCATTTGATACCAGCTTTTATCGCCGAATTTTGATTTGCAAATCCCCTCATTTACAAAGCCAAATTTTTCGTAAAATTTCACCAAACGCTCTTCGCAGGTTAGCACGATTCCGCTTTTTGCGCGCGCTATGGCGTGTGTTTGCAAGGTGCCTATCAGCGCAGAGCCGATCTCACGACCCCTAAATTCTGGCATTACGCCAAGGCTTAACCCCATTAGCCATGCGCCGTCTTTGTCGTGAAATTTAGTGCCAAAAAACATATCGTCATCGAAATTTCGCTCGTTTGTGCATAGCGACACAATCTCGCCTATGATTTGATTATTTTCGCAGGCTACGAAAATATCATCAGCGAATTTCGCCAAAAACTCGCCAAAAGCCTCTTTGCTGACCCTTTGATTTGGCGGAAATGAAATGTCCTCTATGGCTTTGATAGCGTCCAAATCTGCGGTTTTCGCGTTTCGTATTTGCATAAATACTCCGAATTTTAAAATTTGAAGGAATTTAGGATTGCTAAATTTAGCCAAAGGCCAAATTTAGCAAAATTTTTGAGTTAAATTAGTTTTTAAACGATTCGATATACGCGTTTAAAACGCCGATTTGATCGTCGCTTATGCGAAGTTGGCCTCTCATCACTGCGCCCATACCATAGTATCCCTTGCCGTCGTTTGCAGTGCCGTCTTTTAGGGCGTGGAGCTTCTCTAATCTCTCTTCGCTAGATAAATTTACGATAGGTGGGACTTTTGTGTAGGTTTTTTCGCCTTTTGCGCCGTGGCAAGCTACGCAGGTTTTATACAGCAATGCGCCTTGTTCTGCCACTTCTGGGCTTATGCTAGGTGCAGGAGCGGCTGCGGTTGCGTTCGTATCAGCTGCGGTTTCAGCCGCATCGGTAGCATTTGCCTCGGCACTTGGCTGGGCAGCAGTCGCGTTTGCCTCGGCCGCAACCTCGCTATTAGCGTTTGTTTCGCTTGCATTAGCAGGAGTCATATATGCGCCTAAATCCAAATTCGCTGCGTCTGGCATGGTTTCTACCGTGAGCTCTGGTGCCCCGTAAGACAAAGAGCCCAAACAAAATACCGCGCAAGATATTAAAAACAATTTTCTTTTCATTTTTACCCCTTTCATAAAAACATAGGATTATAGCGTAAAATTTTAATAAATTTTAAATTATTTCAAAAATTTTGGGTTAAATTTTGCATTTAAATTTAACCCAAATTTTGCCCTAAATAGGGCATTATTCGTTTATGCGCTCTGGGCCAATGTAGAGTTGGCGAGGGCGGACGATTTTGATACTCTCTTGCTCTTTGAGCTCTATCCATTGCGCCATCCAGCCAGGACTTCGTCCCATTACGAAGATTACGGCAAACATTTCTGTCGGGATTCCGAGCGCTTTTAGAATTAGACCTGAGTTGAAATCGACATTTGGATAGAGGTTGCGAGATACGAAATATTCGTCATTTAGCACGATTTCTTCTAATCTATTTGCCACACGGATTAAATTCGTATCGATTCCGATCTCTTCGATTAGCTGATTTCGCAGACCTTTTAGCACCTTGGCGCGCGGATCGTAATTTTTATAGACGCGGTGTCCAAAGCCCATTAGGCGGAACGGATCGGATTTGTCCTTGGCTTTGGCGATGTATTTATCGACATTTTCTGGTGTGCCTATCATTTCTAGCTGGCGAATTACGCTTTCGTTCGCTCCACCGTGTGCATGTCCCCACAGCGCGCCGATACCTGCGCTTATGCACGCATAAGGGTGAGCGTGAGTAGAACCTACCGTGCGCACCGTCGTCGTTGAGGCGTTTTGCTCGTGGTCAGCATGGAGCATAAGCACGCTATCTAGGGCTTTGACCTCGATTGGTTTGAGATCGACATGCGAGTGTGGGAAGCTTCGCATCATATACAAGAAATTTTCCGTAAATCCGCGCGCCAAATCAGGGTAAATGATAGGATAGCCCTTGGAGTGGCGATAATAAAACGCCGCAAGGGTAGGCATTTTGGCTACTAATCGTTTTGCCATTTCCATGTATTCGCCAGGATCGTCAAAGCTCATATCCTTAGAGTAATACGCGCTAAGCGTAGCGATACATGCCTGCAAAACCGCCATAGGGTGGGCGCGATCTGGAAATGCGTCGAAAAGTTTTAGGATTTTTTCGTTGATAAAAGATCTGGTTTTTAGCTCGTATAAAAATGCGTTGTATTCCTCCTTGCTAGGCAGTTTTTTATTTAGCAGTAGATACACGACATCAAGATAGCGTTTGTTTTTGGCTAGCCACGCGATATCGTATCCACGGTGCATGAGCTCGCCCTTTTCGCCATCGATATATGTAATCGAGCTTTTGCACATGGCTGTGGAGGTATATCCCCTATCTAGGGTAAACATTCCAGTATCTTTGTAAAAATTCGAAATGTCAATTACGCTAGGACCCATTGTGCCATCAAGGATTGGGAAGTCGTATGTCGCGCCATTGCGGTTGTCGCGCAAGGTAACGGAGTTGGAAAATTGAGTTTCGCTCATCATCGCCCCTTTTAAAAAATCTAATCCGTGGATTATAGCTAAAATTTATGTAGTTTTAATAAACAAAATGCACGCAAAATTTCATCAAATTTAGCTTTTTTCTAGCCTTGGCTTGCTAAAATGCGAGATTTAGGAGGGTTTATGAGAGTATTCGTGTGCGCCACAAAGTCCGAGGCGCAGGGTCTAGTGGAGAAATTTAGACTAAAAAAAAGTAGCGTTAAATTTGGCGAAAAAGGGGTTAAATTCGGCGAGAGTGGTGCAAGTTTTGGCGAAAAAAGTGTCAATGTGTGGCTAGGCGAGGGAATTTTGCTTTTCGTCTGCGGTGTGGGCTTTGGCAAAAACGGCGAAAACGCGCAAATTTTTGGCGAAATTTTGGCGAAATTTAGCCCCAAAACAGCCATAAATTTTGGAATTTGTGGCTGTAATAGCGATGAAATCGGTGTCGGCGAGGGCTTTTTGTGGGACGAAAATACTGCACCAAAAGGGGCGAGCCTAATCTGCGTTAGCACCCCGCAAACTACGGAAATTTCGGCGCCCACGATAAGTTTATACGATATGGAAAGCGCGAAATTCAAAGAAATTTGCGCTAAATTTGGCGTGAAATTTAAAATCTACAAGGTCGTAAGCGACCATTTAATCGACGCTAAAATCGACAAAGCTAACACTTGTGCGCTACTTAGGGTGCATGCGGAAAAAATAGGAGAGTTATGAGTGAAATAAATGGCGAGTTCAAACTCGCACTAAACGCCGAAAATAGCGAGCTTTTGCGCGAATTTTTTCTATCAGGGCATTTTAGCTTCCAAGAGCGCAAGCAAATCGCTGAAATTTGCGCTGATTTGCAGGCTTGGGGCGAAAATATGGGGGAAATTTTAAAAATAGCGAAATTTGGCGAAAATCGTGGCGTAAATTTTGCTTCGAATTTCAGTGGAAATTCTAGCGCAAATTTTGGCGGAAATTCTAGCGCAAATTTAGCCGAAAATCCCAGCGTAAATTCAGAGCCAAATTTACAATCCAAACCCGCCTCAAACCACGCTTGCAAGCAGGTTTTCGCGCGCATAAAATCCGCATATGAGCTAATCAAATCGCGCCCGCCTGCGTATGAAAATTTCACTCCGCACTACACGCCCAAACGCTACGAAATATCGCGTTTTGCGGGCGAAAAGCTAGCTCTTGGTCGCTGTCCTGTCGCTAGCGAGGGGACGCGCTGTTGCAATCTACTCACGCTCGATGCGGTCAATTCGTGTGGGTTTGACTGCTCGTATTGCGCGATTGGCTCGTTTTACAAAAATGGCGTCGTGGGATTTGACGAAAATTTCGGCGCAAATCTAGCGAAACTGCACCTTGATAGTGATAAAATTTATCATATCGGCACAGGTCAGAGCTCGGATTCGCTCATGTGGGGCGATAATTTCGGTATTTTAAGCGCGCTAAATTCCTTCGCCAGAGCGCATGAAAATGTGATTTTGGAGCTTAAAAGCAAGTCAAATAATATTTCCTTTTTTTTGCAAAACGACATTTCGCGCAACATCATCGTGACATTTTCGCTAAATCCGCAAATCATTATCGAAAACGAAGAACATCTCAGCGCTAGCCTAGACGAGCGCTTAAATGCTGCCAAAAAACTGGCGCAAAAGGGCATTTTGGTGGGATTTCACTTTCACCCGATGATTTATTTTCAAGGTTGGCGTGATAAATACGGCGCGATTTTTGCGCGATTGGTGCGCGAATTTGACCCTAGTAGCGTAGCACTTGTATCTTTTGGCACGCTGACATTTATAAAACCAGTTATCAAAAAACTGCGCGCCAGAGGCTTAGAGAGTAAAATTTTGCAAATGCCATTTTCGCAGGCAAACGGCAAAATTTCATACCCCAAAAATATCAAACTCGAAATGTTTAAATTCGCCTATTCTAGCTTGCGCGCGTGGCATGAAGAAGTATTTTTTTATCTTTGTATGGAGGACGAGACGCTTTGGGGCGAGGTTTTTGGGCGCGAGTTTGCCAGCAACGACGAATTCGAGCGCGCGATGAAAGAGGCGTATATGCGCAAAATAAAGGAAAATAGATGAAAAAAGCGTTGATTACGGGCGCAGGTGGCGGGATCGGCAGTGCGATAGCGCGGAAATTTAGTCGAAACGGCTTTGAAATTTTAACCTTGAATTCGAGATTTGAGGATACTGCCTCGCTTAAAAAAGAGCTAGCAAATTTGAGTAAAGAGAGCTTTGACGCTGTGATTTTATGCGCTGGCGTGGGGAATTTCGACCCTTTCGAGGCGGTGAGTGGGGACGAGATTTCGCGCGTGATAAGCGTGAATTTAAGCGCAAATTTGATAATCCTAAATGCGCTAATCAATTCGCTTAAACGCTCGCACGCCCATATTATCGGCATTGCTTCGATTGAGGCGCACAGACACTCGCGATTTAGCGCGCTGTATTCGGCGTCCAAGGCGGGACTGCGAGCGTTTTTGCTATGTTTGTTTGAAGAGTATCGCAAGGATTTGCGCGTAACCTGCATAAGCCCAGATATGACGCAAACGCCCTTTTTTGCGGATTTGCGCTTTGAGCCGAGCAGTGATGAGCGCGCCTATATCGACCCAGATGAGATTGCGAATTTCGTCTATGAGGCGTATAAAACCAAGTCAAATTTGAGCGAAATTGTAATTCGCCCGCGTATCGTGGGGATAAAAAAGAAAAATTAATCCGCTAAAAATTCGAGAAATTTTGCCTCATCGAAGCTTTCAAAATGGCTGAAATTTTCAAATTTTGCTATCTTGGCCAGTGAGTGCGCACTCCCAAAAAATGCGAGTTTTTTCGCCATTGCGCCGGAGCGAAGCCACGCGGTAAAGATTGAGTTATACACCAAATCCTCGCACTCTCCGTCGCAGATGATTACAGCGTCGTTTCCATAGAGGCTATCGTCGCTGACATCGGCCCTCACGCAGGCTTTTTGCGCGCTTTGCACGGCTTCTTTGAGCGCATAGATTCGCACTTTGTGCTGGCAAGCACTCAGGGCATTTAAAATTTGGGCTAGGTTTAAAAGTGAGAAATTATCATAGATTACAACGGCGATTTTCACGGATTTCCTTTAAATTTTTACGCGATTTTAATTAAATTTTGTTTAAAATTCCATATTTTTATAAGGAGAAAATATGATATACGAAGATGATATAATTTTTATCGAGCGCGAAGAGAGCGAAATCCCGTGGATTAAAATTTTCGCCAAAACTAAGGCAAAGGAGATTACGGATTTGCCAAGCGAGCAAATCGCGCACCTTTGGGCGGCTGTTTTGGAGTGCGAAAGGAGCATGCGAGACTTCTACAACCCCGATAAAATCAATATCGCAAGCTTCGCAAACTATGTGCCCAAGGTCCATATCCACCTGCAAGCTAGGTTTAAAAACGACAGCTTTTTCCCTGAGAGTATGTGGGGTAAAAAAATGCGAAAAGCCAAGCTCGACCTGCCAAATTTCGACGAATTTGCCCAAATTTTAAGCGCAAATTTAAAGATAGCGTTTAAGTAGGTTTTAATTTATTTCTACGCAGATAAAATAGAGCCAAAAGCAAAATTAGCGCGCAAAATCCGCTGATAAAAAAGCCGAATTTCGCGCCAAATTTATCTGTGAAAAACCCTGCAAAAAGCGCGCCAAATGGCGTGCTTCCTAAGAAAAATAGAGTGTAGATACTCATTATCCTGCCGCGAAATTCGTTGCTGGTGTGCATTTGCACGGTCGAGTTCATCGACGAGTTTGTCAAAACGAAAAAAAATCCAAGCAGCGCGATTAGCGTGGCATTGTAAGCAAAGCTCGCCACAGCCCCAGCCAGCGCGCAGATTACGCACACAAGCACGGCGCAAATGCGGATAGATTTCAGCGACAAATTCCCAAAGCTCGCCACGCACAGCGCCCCACACAGCGCCCCAAGCCCCAAAATTGACATCGAATACCCAAAATACCGCTCGCCCTGAGCCAGATCGAATTTCACAAAGGCTGAAATTGTGATATTGTAATTAGGTATGAAGGTCGATAAAATCAGCACAATAAACAGAATTTCGCTTAAAATTTTTTTAGAAAGCATATACGAAAAGCCCTGTTTAATGAGTGCTAGGGGGCTTAAATTTGAGCGCGACACTTTGCTTGCGGGCTCGGAAATTTTGACAAAAAATAGCGAGATAATGACGGCTAAAAAGCTAATAGCATTTATCACAAAGCACCATTTCGCGCCAAAGTTCGCCATTATCAGCCCGGCAAGCGCAGGTCCTGTGATACGGGCTAGGTTGAAAGAGATCGAATTTAGCGCGACTGCGTTTGGAAGCTCAGAGCTAGAAGCGATGAGCGAGCGCACGAGGGCTTGGCGCGAGGGCGAGTCAAACGCCGTAAATACGCCGTTTATGAGGCATAGCGTGAAAATATTTGCGAAGCTAAACGCCTCAAACCACGCCAAAAAGGCGAAAATGCACGCTATGATCATCATGCCGATTTGCGCGCACAAAAGTATGCGAAGCTTGTCAAAGCGATCGAGCAAAACGCCCGAGAATAGCGTGAATATTAGCGATGGCAAAAACTGCGCGAGGCTAACAAGGCCGACCTTAAAGGGGTCGTGCGTGAGCGTGAGCGCAATCCAGGGAAGCGCGATTGTTTGCATCCACGAGCCGATTAATGAGAGATTCATGCCAATCCAATAAAGCCTGAAATTGCGGTATTTGAGGGAGTGAAATGGATTTCTCATAAATTTTCCTTGCCAAATTTGGGCTAAATTTTACTCATAAATTTCGAAAATTTCGCTGAAATATGGGGTTTGGATAGGGCAAAATTTCGCCACGATAGCGACTGCGCGCCGCTTGATTGTCATTGCGAGCTTTCGCTCAAAGCGAAGCAATCTACGAGCAACAATCACCAAAATGAGAATTTTGTGTTATTGCGAGCGCAGCGAAGCAATCCAGTAAAATTTAAAGCAAAATTCCACTTAAATTTTTGAAATTCTGCAAAAATACTGCGCCGAAATTTTTAAACTCGTAGATTGCCACGAAACGGCTTGCGCCGTTTCTCGCAATGACAAATGAAAGGCAAGGAAATTTCCCTGGATTGCTTCGCTCGCTACTCTCGCTCGCAATGACAGCAAATTTAGCGCAAGGAATTTTAAAGTCATAGATTGCTTTGTCGCTAACGCTCCTCGCAATGACAATAGCGAACGCTTCAAAAATTCTCGCAATGACAATAGTTCGCGTATCGAGGCAGTATCCCAGGCTTGCGAAGCGCAATGATAGATTATCGTCATTGAAAGGAGCTGTTTAAGCGCTAAATTTCACAAAATTATCTATTTAAAATCATTGATTTTAGTATGCGTTTGCCTGCCTCAACGCCCGGCTGGTCGTAGGTATTCACGCCCAAAATCGCCCCAACCCCGCTAGTTAGTAGCTCAAAATAATAAAACAAAAATCCAGCGTTTGCTTCATCTAGCGCGCCCACTTCGATGACATCGACGCTCACGCCCTCATTTATCACAGCTTGCGCGGTCGCGTCGCACTGGAAATTTAGCACACTCTCCAAGCTTAGATCATTTACAAAGTCGCAACTAGCCAAATTTCCCAAGCTCAAATTTGGGATTTTTCGCGATGCGCCAGAGTTTTTTAGCTTCATAAATGTTACTGTCTTATCCTTCACGCCGTCCATGATAAGCTGCAAGAAGCTGTGCTGATCGCGCGAGCCCACGAGCCCTACTGGGGTAAGCCCGTAGCGAGTGTAGCCGATTTTTTTGCCGATACTCTCCGCCCAGAGCTGGACATACCAGTCGTTGAAGGCTTTGAGCCTGTCGCAATAGCTGAAAATCACATTGATTGTGGCATTTTTGTGAGTGGCGTAGTGGCGGGCTTTTTGCACGACTTCGTTATTTTCTAAATTTTCGAAATTTCCGTTTAGGATTTCGCCTAAGAACCTTTCTTGCGCCATTTTTGCGCCAGCTAGCAAGGCGCGCGCATCAAGCCCAAGAGCGAGAGCTGGCACGAGGCCGACTGCGCTAAGCACGCTAAATCGCCCGCCCACATTGGCTGGCATATTTATCACGGTGGCGTTTTGAGCTTTTGCGTAGGTTTCTAACGCTGAATTTGGATCTGTGATAAAGATGAAATTACGGCTCAAATCCTGTGCGCCAAACTCATCTAAAATGACCTTAAATAGCGAAATGGTTTCGATTGTGGTGCCGGATTTGGACGAGATGATAAAGAGCGTATCGTTAAATTTGAGCCCATTTAAGGCATTTTTGACGCTAAAATCATCTAGATTATCCAAAATTTCAAATCGCAAATTTGGCTCTATTTTTTCGCGTAGCATTTCGTAAAACGCCCTTACACCCACGCTCGAACCGCCGATTCCCACGACTACGACAGCGCTAAAATTTTTGCCAGCTAAAAATTCGCTAGCCTGCGCGATTGCGCTCTCGCCGCTATCTGGTAGGTGATAATACCCGATCTCGCCACCTTCAAATTCATCTTTTAGCGCCAAAGCGACATTTTTTAGCTCGTCGTTTTTGGCTTTGGTAAAAAAAAGTTTATTTTTTATCATTTTTTTTCTTTGCAAATTCTTTTTCATAAAAATACTTCGTCGCCTCGACATATCCCTCCACAGAGCCGCAATCAAAGCGTTTGCCCTTGAATTTATATGCCATCACAACGCCGTTTTTGGCCTGCTCTAAGAGCGCGTCGGTGATTTGGATTTCGCCGTTTTTGCCAGCTGGCGTGCGCTCGATGATATCGAAAATATCAGGCGTGAGTATGTATCTGCCAATAATCGCTAGGTTTGATGGGGCGTCTTTTGGGGCTGGTTTTTCGACCATATCGCTAACCATAATCAAATCATCGCTGATGCTTTTGCCTGCGATTACGCCGTATTTGCTGACATCTTCTTTTTCTACTTCCATTACGGCTACGATTGAGCAACGATATTTTTCGTAAATTTTAACCATTTGTGCTAGCACGCCTTCGCCACCTGTATTTATACACAAATCATCAGCCAAAACTACGCCAAATGGCTCATCTCTAACGAGAGTTTTGCCTGTAAAAATCGCGTGTCCTAGCCCTCTCATATCCTCTTGGCGGGTAAATGAAAACTGACAAGATGACATTAAATTTCTAATATCATCTAGCAAATACTCTTTGCTAGTGCCCTTGATTTGGTCTTCTAGCTCGTAGCTTCTATCGAAATAATCCTCCAAAGCGCGCTTTCCACGCCCTGTGACAAATGCCATATTATTCATACCAGCTTCCAATGCCTCATCTACACCATAGTGAATTAGCGGTTTTGTAAGGATTGGGAGCATTTCCTTAGGTAGCGATTTTGTGGCTGGCAAAAAGCGCGTGCCATACCCCGCAGCAGGAAATAAGCAAGTCTTGATCATGATTGTATCCTTTTGAAATTTTGTAAAATTTAGATTGTAGCGCAAAAAGATAAAATTTTGAGAATTTTAAACAAGGATTTGCTAAAATTCAGTGTTTTAAATATTTTGCGCGAATTTGCATAAAAAGGTTAAAATGACATATATTTCACTGCTTTGCTTTATCGTTTCGCTTTTTTTGGCTAAATTTTTACACAAAAAATGGCTTTTGAGCATTGCTTGCGTAGGAGCTTTTGTGTATATTTTAGCCTTTGTTTTTGATACGATTTTGCTGATTTATCTTGGCAAACATTTTGGATTTTATGTCGTTACATTTATAAAAACATCTTTGCAAGGCGCGCCGTTTTCGACCTTTGCAAAAGAGCTCGCGCTTCTTGGTTGCGTGGTTTTGGCGATTTTGCTTTTTTGCGTGATTTTTTACCAAAAAATTTCGCCAAAACTTAGCAAAAATATCAAATTTATACCGATTTTTGCGATATTTTTCATAACAGCTTTTTTGACAAATCCGCTTTATATAAACGCAAAAGAGCTTTATGAGATTTACAATCCCCCTGTGGCTAAATTTAAAAAAGCAGTTTATCCTTTTGTCGCTGTTCCTAAGCCCAAACAATCTGCCAAAAATAAAAATATAGTCTATATTTATTTGGAGAGTTTTGATAGGGATTATTTAAATTCTAAAATTTATCCAAATTTGACGCCGAATTTATCCGCCCTAACTAACAAAATAGATTTTACAAACACCACGCAGGTTGTCGATACTGAATTCACGCTAAAAGGGCTTTTTGGTTCGCATTGCGCGCTAAATTATATGTTTGTATTTGGAAAAGACAAAGATAAAAATTTTTCAAAAAATATTAAATGTGCTAGTGAGATTTTAAAAGAACAAGGATATTATCTGTATTTTATGAAAGGCGCGGAGCTTGACTATCAAGATACAAGAATTTTTTTAAAACAGCGAAATTATGACGAAATGAAAGGCAAAAGCGAAATTTTAAAATCTGGCGAAAAAAGCCTAAACGAGTGGGGCGTAAATGATGATGATATGCTAGAAATCGCATGGGAGGACTTCGCGCGCCTTTCGAAAGAAAAAAAGAATTTCTTGCAAACGCTTTTGACGATAGGAACTCACGCGCCAAATGGATTTTTATCCAAAAGTTGCGAAAATTTGTCCTTTGCCAGCGATAGCCAAATGCAAAAAGCAGCGCATTGCACCGATTTTTTAGTCGGCAAATTTATAGATAAAATTCGCGCTTCGGAATTTAGCAAAGACACTATTATAGTTTTGCAAAACGATCACCCGCTTTTTTATTCTCGCGATAAACACGGCGAAAAATTGCAGAATTCAAAAAACCTTTTTGTGATTTTAGATGATGACATAAACGGCACCATAACGATAGACAAAAAAGGCACTTCGTTTGATACTTTTACCACCGTGCTTGGGTATATGGGGATACTAGACGAGATGAATTTGGGGAGAAATTTACTAATGGCGGATAGTTTGCCTTTCGAAGATGACGATGAAATTTACAAAAAAACCTCACGAATTTTTACCGAGATTTCGTATGGTGAGATAAAAATCAACGCGGATTAAAACTTTCTAAATCCGCAGCGCAGGAATACTCTCATAAGCTTTCGTAAAAGCTAAATTTTGTGAAATTATTCAAAATTCAGTTTAATTTTGATAAAATCAGGATTTTTTAAGATTTCAAAATAATTGAAATTGTTAATTTTATAAGGAAAACAAATGAGCGAAAATTTAATGAATTCAGCCAATTCGCAAAACGATGAAATCGATATTTTCGAGTTACTAGGCAAAATTTGGAAAGGCAAATTTAGTATTGCTATGATTACACTGGCGTTTTTCGCTTTGGGCGTTTTATACACCATAATCGCCACGCCGTGGTATCAGGCAAATGCTAGGATTTCGGTGCCTTACTACAAAAATATAAGCGAAAACAAAAAAGAACTTTTTGCTAATGCGGATATGATAATAAATAAAATCCAAAGTAAATATATCGACACAAAATCAAGTGAACCGCAAAGTGCAGTGGTTAAAAAAATCGCTCCTGCGAAAGTAACGGGAACTAAAAACAACCTAAACGACTTTTTCGACATAGAAGTAATGGGCAAAAGCAATGATGAAGCCGTCGCTTTGATAAATCAAATTGTTAAAGAAGAGCAAGAAATTTATAAATCAAATATATCTTTACAAGAAAGTCGCATTAAAAACGCTCTTTATAACGCAGATGTAAAAGTTAAAATTTTGAAAAATAATATCGAAAACAATAATATTCAAATCAAACGCGTAGAAAATGATATAAATAATACAGCTATTCAAATCAAACGCGTGGAAAATGATATAGCAAATTTAAATCTTAAAATAAATCAAATCAAAAATATACAAATAAAAAGACTTGAAGATAGAATTACGCAAATCAACAATGTTTTTATGCCAAATAAAGATAAAGAGATTGCAAATTTGCAAAATATAGTCTTGCCAAATGACAAAAAGGCTTATGATGAGCTTATAAATAAAATAATTCCGAATTTAGAAAGCGAAATGAAAAGTCTAGAAAAAGAGTTAAAAAATCCAAATTTAAATCAAAATAACGCAATAGTTCTAAAAGAGCGACTAAATGATTTGCGAAATCGCTATATGAGTGCGACCACGACGACAAAACAAAAATTCGAGCATGATCTGCACGATAGCGAATTTGTAAAAATTCCAGCTTTGTTAAAGGATAAAGAGAGCTTGATTATGTCGCAAAATGATTTACAAAATCAAATCGAGCTTAAAAACGATGATATTTTAAAAATAGAAACTACAATCGGCGAAAAACAAGATGATATTTTTAAACTGCAAGTTAGAATCGGCGAAAAAAACGACGATATAGTTAAAATTCAAAATTCCATAGATGAGAAAAAAGATGAAATAACAAAACTAGAAAATCAAAAAGAGATTTTAAAGGCGAGTTTAGAAAAACAAAATTTGAGTAATGTCGTTATCAAAGATGACATTATTGTAACTAGCGGAAGCCCTGCGAAACCTAAAAAGCTTTTAATCGTAGCGATTGCGACATTTTTAGGTGGCATATTGGGAATTTTTTATGTTCTAATTAAAGATATAAAGAAAAAAAATAAATGATGAAAAACAATTTAACGCTATATGTGTGCTATACTCATTATCATATTTTAATCGCTACAATCAAAGTATTGCTAAATAAGGATGAGAATAGCGATATTGTTTTGGCTTCAAATTGGGGCGATTCTTCGCTTATTGATGATAATATCTTGCAAGAAAATTTAAAAAATAGTCAAATTTTTAAACATATGTATTTATTTGATTTATTAGAAGGCAACAATATAAATAAAAATTCATATATAAAAAAAATTAAAATTATATGTAGAAGTATTAATAAGCTCAATTTTTTGGATAATTATAAAAATATTTTTATATTTAACGATAATGCTACAATAGGCAATGTATTGAATATAAAAAAAATACCATATAATCTTATAGAAGATGGTTTGGACTGTTTTAAAAATAATAAAACCATAATACATAAAAAAGACTATAAAAGATTTATTAAGAGAAATATATTTAAAATTTATAATCATGGTGAGTCGCCATTAATTAAATCAATCGAAGTAAATGATAAAAATGAAGTTTTTTTAAAGCATAGTAATATAATAGAAATTCCAAGAGATAAACTTTTCAGTATGCTTGATGATGAGCAAAAAAGTAAAATACTAAATATATTTAAAATTAATTTTACAATCAATCCAGAAATAAAATATAATCTTATTATAACGCAGCCGTTGTATAAGGATAGTTTGGTGTCAACAAAAGCATCGCAAATACAAATTTATAAGGATATTATAAAAAATTTTTGCCAAGAAAACAATGTAATTATAAAAGTGCATCCAAGAGACAATATTGTCGATTATTCTACATTTAGTAATAATATAATAGTTATGAAAGATAAATTTCCAATCGAAATATTAAATTTTATACCAAATTTGATTTTTGATAAAATCATAACCGTTTCATCCACATCTATAAATGCACTTACAAATTGCAATAAAAGAATTAAATTGGGTTGGGAATGGTTAGATAAATATAAAAAGAATAAAAATGGTCAATAATAATTTAAAAGCTTTAAAAAGTGGTATTTGGTATACAATAGCAAATTTTTTTACAAAAGGATTAATATTTATTACTATACCCATATTTACCAGAATTATGACTAGTGATGAGATTGGGGAATTTGCTAATATTTCCGCATGGTTTTATATCTTTCTTATTTTAACATCTTTTCAATTGCAGTCTTCCATTGCATTAGCAAAATTTGACTATCAAAATAATTTTAACTCTTATCTATGCTCCATATTGTTTTTAACTACCATAATTTCATCGATATGGTTCACTGTAATTTTACTTTTTACAGATTTTTTTTCATCTATATTATCGATACAAAAAAATTATATAATTTTAATGTTTGTATGCTTATTAATATACCCAGCTATAGAAATTTTTCAGACTAGTTGTAGAGTAACATATAGATATAAAGAAGCGATTATAATTTCGCTTATTGTTGCAATATCAAGCACCCTATGCTCTCTTATTTTTACTTTAATAAGTAATCAAAAATTAGACGGTAGGGTGTATGGATATTTCATTCCTTTAATCATCATAGCTTTGTATGTATATATTTATATTATTAAAAATGGAAAAACAATTTCCAAAGAACATTGGAAATATAGTTTAATTATTTCATCCCCATTAATTTTGCATGCATTGGCCGGAAATTTACTTCAATCATCCGATAGAATTATGATTTTAAAATTACAAAATGCTTCCGAAGCAGGATTATATAGTATAGCTTCTATGTGCGCAATAATAGTATCTGTATTATGGGCTTCTATGAATACAGCTTGGTCGCCGTGGGCTTACGATAAAATGAACAATAAAGAATTTAATGATCTTAGAATTTACTCAAAACTATATTTTATATTTTTCTTTTTAATTGCTATTATTTTTATGCTAATCGCACCTGAATTACTATATATTATGGGTGGCCATGAATATATCATAGCTGCAAAAGTTATACCGCCGATAATGTGTGGTTATATTTTTCAATTTATATATTCATTATATGTAAATATTGAATATTTTAATAAAAAACAAAAATTTATTGCCTTTGGAACAGTTGTATCAGCTATTTTAAATGTAATCTTAAATTATATATTTATCCCTACTTATGGTTATGTTGCAGCCGCATATACAACTTTAATAAGTTATATGTTTTTATATTTAATACATTGGTCGGTGGTTAAAAAAAATGGCTGTTCTAGTTGGTATGATGGACGATTTTTTGTGATTTGTTCTGTAATGGCTGTTTTATTTTGTATTGTTATTACAATTTTATATGATTATAATATCATTAGATATATAATTATATTTGCTATCTTGTTATGGTTTTTGTATTTAATGTATATAAAAAAAGCAGAAATCAAAATGGCTATAAAAAATAAATCTTTAAAAGATTTATTAAAAATTTACTGTTAGTTGTAAGTAAGAGGTAGAAGGATTTATGAAAATAGTAAATTTTTTTTTAAAAAAGGTTAATAAAATTTTATTTCGCACTTATTGTATTAAAAATCATATAAATATACAAAAAAATACAGACATAGTAAATACTAATGTTGAAAGATATTGTCATTTTTCACATGATTGTTCCGTTCGCAACTCAAATATAGGACTAAGGAGTTCAATAGGTCGATACTCTATAATTAATAATGCTGATATAGGAAAACATTGCTCAATATCATGGTTTGTTACTATTGGAGCAATATCGCATCCATTGGATAGATTATCTACACATGCATTTACTTATAGAAAGCAATTTGGCATAGCTGATAATGATTTAACTTTTGACAAATCAAGAGTAATTATAGGAAATGATGTATGGATAGGATGCAATGCAATTATAATGTCTGGCATTACTGTTTGTGATGGTGCGGTTATCAGGGCGGGAAGTGTAGTAATAAAAAATGTAGAACCATATAGTATAGTTGTTGGAAATCCAGCGAAAGAAATAAAAAAGAGATTTAAGAAAGATATTATAGATAAGCTAATGAATTTATCTTGGTGGAATTTCTCAGATGATGTATTAAAATCAAATATAAATTTTATGAAAGTCGCAATAAATGATAAAACACTAGAACATATTGCAACAATGAAAGGAAATAAATGAAATTTATTATTCTATCTGGTGCATATATAAATGCTGGAGATTTTTTAATAGTAGATAGAACAAAGAAGATATTGCAAAGTATTTATAGTAATTGCGAATTAATAGAATATCCACGCAATATAAGTTTAGACGATAAATTAGATGAAATCAATAAAAGCGATGCTTTAATTATAGCTGGCGGACCAGCATACAAAACAGATATGTATCCTTCCACAATTAAATTGGTATCAAATTTAGATGAAATTAAAACTAAAATTTTAACAATAGGTGTTGGTTGGTATGGCAAAGATACAACAAACGAATGTGTTTATTCCTACGAATTTTCAGATTCATCAAAAAAATTATTAAATAAAATTTCACTAAATACAAACTTAGCATGTAGAGATTGGTATAGTGTAAAAGTATTACAAAATAATGGATTTTTAAATACCAAAATGACAGGATGTCCCGCTTGGTATAATTTAGATAAAGTAGAACAAACCACATTAAGAGAAAATATAAATTTTGAGTTTAAAAAAATATGTATTTCAGATCCTGCGAATGATATTAATTTTTCACAGTGTATGAAACTTATAAATTTTATTAAAAATAAATTTCCAAATTCGCAAATAAATTTTATTTTACATAGAAATGAAAATAATGGCAAATATGATGATTTAATCAATTTTTGTAATGAAAATAAAATTTCAATTATAGATATAACTGGTAGTGTTGAAAAATTTTCTATTTACGATGATTGTGATTTGCATATAGGATATAGAGTTCATGCCCATATATACAATTTAAGCAATAGAAATATTTCTATTTTAATAGAAGAAGACGGTCGTGGAACTGGCGTCGATGAAGCATTGGGGCTAGAAACAATTAAAGCTAATAATGAAAATGGGCTACGAATTTATGGCGCTTCGTTACTAAATAAAATTATACGAGGAATTTATAGGGTAATTTTTAAACATAGAAATAAATATATCATAATGCAAATAGACAATTATTTAAAAATGTTGAAAGCAAACAACTATGTTCAATTTGACATTGCTTTTAAAAACATGAATTTATATTACAAAATTATGCAAGAACATATAAGACAGACTATTGGAGAAGAAAAATGAAAATTTTGGCTGTCATTCCAGCAAGAGCCGGTTCAAAAGGTATTCCTAATAAAAATATAAGAATTATAGGTGGTCATCCTTTGATTTACTATGCAATAAATAATGCTAAAAAATCAAAATATATAACAGATATAATAGTAAGCACAGATTCCGATGAAGTAAAAACACTTGCTAGACAAATGAATGTTAATGTAAAAAATAGAAACAATGATCTATGTGGTGACGATATTACATTAGATTCAGTTATATACGATGCCATAGATAAGGAACAAGAATGGGATTATATAATCACTATGCAACCTACTAGTCCGACATTAAAAGTAGATACTTTGGATAGTGCTATAAAATATGCGATAGAAAATAACTTAGATACATTAATATCTTGTATAAATGCTCCTCATTTAAGTTGGGGCGAGGATCAATATGGTAGAAAAATTCCAAACTATACGCAAAGATTAAATAGACAAAATCTTCCGCCATGCTATTTAGAAACCGGGGCATTTGTTATATCTAAAAATTCAGTTGTTACAAAATATACTCGAATAGGCAAAAATGTAGATGTTTATGAAATTTCAGAAAGCGAATCACAAGATATAGACAATTTTTCAGATTTAAAAAGTGCAGAATTATCGTTAAAATTAAATAAAGTTGCTATTTATGTTAATGGTAATAATAAAAGAGGGATGGGACATATATATAGAACCCTTGAAATTGCTGACGAATTTTATTGTAAGCCAGATATATACTATGATATAAATCAAACCGATCCAACAATATTTGGAAGCACAACACATAATTTAATACCAGTAAATGGGATAGCCGAACTCTTTGATAAATGCAAAGATCAAGAATATTCAGTATTTATAAATGATATATTATCTACATCAATAGATTATATGATAGGTTTAAAATCAGTTTTACCAAATACAAAAATAGTGAATTTTGAAGATGACGGAGAGGGGACAATAAAGGCAGATTTGGTATTTAATGCGTTATATTGTAATTCTGACATGTCTCAAATAAAAGCTGGGGAAATTTATTATATTTGTCCAAAACTTTTTCTTTTTTATGAACCAATAAAAATTAAAGAAAAGGTAAAAAATATTTTTATATCTTTTGGTGGTGCCGATCCGCAAAATTATGCCGATAGACTATTAGGTATTATTTCAACACCAAATTATTCACAATATAACTTTACAGTTGTATTAGGTAGAGCCAAACAAAACATAGAAACTTTAATTAAATATAATGATTTTGAAAACATTAATGTTCTATATGATATAAAAAATATGCCAGAGATTATGAGCAATAACGATATTGCTATTACATCGCGCGGTAGAACAGGATACGAACTTGCTATACTTGGAATCCCATCAATAGCAATGGCTCAAAATCAGCGAGAAGAAAAGCATGGTTTTGTATCCAATGAAAACGGTTTTTCGTATATAGGTCTTAATCCTAGCGATGAAATTATAAAAGGAATGTTGGATATGTATTTAAATTTATCACAACATAGCAGACAAGAGTTGCAAGATAAACTATTAAAACACGATTTAAAAAATGGTAGAAAAAGAGTTATGACTTTAATAAATAATTTATAGGAGACAAACATGAAAACAAATTTACCTTATTTAATTGCAGAAATGGGTGTTAATTTCTACGATACGGCAAAAGTATTAAATATTACCCCGCTTGAAGCAGCAAAATTATATATTGATAAGGCGGCAGAAGTTGGAATAGATTGTGCAAAATTCCAATCATATAAAGCCGATACCATTGTATCTAAAAATTCTCCAGCATATTGGGATACAAGCAAAGAAAGTACTAAAACACAGCATGAATTGTTTAAAAAATTCGATAGTTTTGGCGAAGCAGAATACATTGAATTATGCAATTATACTCATATGAAAGGTATGGATTTTACTTCTACTCCATTTGATTATGCTTCGGCGGATTACTTATATGATTTAGTTGATTTTTACAAAATTTCATCGTCGGATTTATCAAATTTGCCTTTTATAGAATATATCGCAAAAAAAGGCAAACCAATGGTGGTATCTGTTGGTGCTGCGTATTTATCAGAAGTAGATGAAGCTATTAGAGCCATACAAAACACCGGCAATAATGATATTACTATATTACATTGTGTTTTATCGTATCCTACAAAACCAAATAATGCTAATTTAAAAATCATAGAAACTTTGAAAAAAGTTTTTCCAAATGTTAAAATAGGTTTTAGCGATCATGTGGCACCAGATGATACAATGATGACATTGGCATGTGCATATATGCTTGGCGCCAAGATAATAGAAAAACATTTTACATTAGATAAAACTTTACCCGGAAATGATCATTATCATGCCGGCGATCCAAGTGATTTCAAAAAAGCTATATCGAATTTCAAATGGATAAATTCTATTTTAGGAAATTCCGATAAAACTGTATTAGAATGTGAAATAATCCCTAGAAGAGAAGCCAGAAGATCTCTTGTACTTACTAGAAATGTAAATAAAGGTGAAATTTTAAAGGCTACGGATTTAATGCCAAAAAGACCAGGCACCGGTATTTCTCCAAAATTTACAGAAATTGTTATTGGAAGAAAAGTATTAAAAGATCTCGAAGAAGATACTATTTTAACTTGGGATATGATATAAATTCTATCCACTAATAAAATGATGGTTGCAAAGATGTTTTTTAGGATTTTTTATCATTATGTCGTCGGGGATAAAAAAGCATGAAACAACAAATAAAAATTAACTATTCAACATTGCTTTTTTTGACACTGTTTATTACATTTTTTAGCATAAATGCTTTGCCGATTAATCCAGCCTACATTTTGGCATTATTTTTGTTTTTTATCTCGTTTATTTTTATTATAAAAAATAATTATATAAATTCCTTTACATTATTTAATTTTTTATTTGCAAATACAATGCTTATTTTGTTTTTGATTTGGTATTATCTATTTAGAGACACTTTAATAAAAGATGTTTTAGGAATAAATATTTTATCACCTTTATTATTTATACTATGTATCTTTTTAGGCGTAGTATCATCATGTTTTATTAATTATTTTCAAAAAAACGATAAAGTTAAAATATATGCGATAATTAAAGATATTGCGTTATATTTTTTTATTATTGAATTTATTATTAGGTTTTTAACATCGCCAAGCTATGTAGATTTTTACTCCTTAAAAGAAACGAGTATATTTTTCTTTGATTCCAATTTCACAGCTATATCTTTAACTTCTTTTTTATTTTATTATAAATTTTTAGAACATAAAAACATATATAAAATGAGTAGAATTAAAAAATTATCTTTTTTAATTCTACTCATTTTAACTTTTTCTCGTGCTGCAATACTTGGATATTTTCTTTCTTTATTTATTTTAAATAAAAAGTTTTTCAAAATAAATTTTTTTATATGCATTTCAATATTTATATTTGCTATATCATTTTTTATTATTATATTTCAAAATGGATATTCTTTTGTAGATTTTGACGGAAGTTTAAATTCTAAATTTATAATAATAAATAACGCATTAGATATTTATGCAAATATGCCTATTTATAAAAAAGTTTTTGGTATTGGTTTAGGAAATTTTGAATTTTATGCAGATATATTTGCTCATAATATTTTTGTTACTTTCTTGCTAGAATTTGGGATTGTAAATTCCGTGTTACTAATAATATATTTTTTTATTTTATACAAAAAAAGCGATGGATATGTAGTATATATACTGACTCCAACCATTATCATAGGCTTTTCATTATTCAGCGCATATTCTGTTTCTTTGTTTATATTTTCTAATTTAATTACTTGTGAAATATTAGCTCAAAAACATAGGAGTTTTTATGAAAAATTACGCAGTTAGTATAATAGTTCCAATTTATAATGTCGAAAAATATATTGCTAAATGTGCTACAACACTATTTGAACAAAATTTCGATAGTATTGAGTATATTTTTGTAAATGACTGTACGCCTGATAATAGTATGCAAATTTTGCAAAGCGTTATAGAAAAATATCCAAATAGAAAAGATGATATAAAAATCATAAACAAACCACAAAATGAAGGTTTGGGGCAGGCTAGGAAAACAGGCTTTGAAAGTGCGACTGGCGAATATATTTTGCATATCGATAGCGATGACTGGGTTGAACTTGATATGGTAAGCTCTTTATATAAAAAAGTGAAAGAAGATGATGCGGATATTGTATGTTGTGATTATTTTATAAATTATGAAAATAAAGAAATTCATCATAAAGAAAATTATGAAAAAGCGCAAATAAATTGGCTAAAAGCGGTTTTAATCGATATTATTCACTCTTATGTATGGAATAAAATGTGTAGGCGTTCATTATATCAAAATACTACATTTCCAAAATTTTCATATCTAGAAGATTGTTTTATTTCAACACAATTGTTTTATTTTGCCAAAAAAATATCATTTATACATAAACCATTGTGTCACTATCGCAAATTTAATACTTCATCTTTAACATTTAATAATTATTCCGATAAATTATCTAATGATTTAAAACAATTGTCTATTTCTATGAATGATTTTTTTGTTAATCATAATGTAGATAACGAATACAAAGAATATTTTTACGAACGAATATTAGTTCCAATAATTTTAGCAATCAAGGGAAATTTAAATAAAAAGGTAAATTTTATATGCCCGGAAGCAAATCATATAAAATACATATTCAAAAACGATTCATTATCTTTTGAAACAAAAATAATTCTCTCAACTGCTTTCTTTAAAATGGATTTTATTCCTGTATTCTTTAAAATATTATATAAAAAAACAAAAGGATTTTAATTGTGTATTTCTCCGTCCTAATGTCCGTTTATATCAAAGAAAAAGCCCAGTTTTTAGATAGGGCTTTAAAAAGCATTTATGATGAGCAAGAAAAGAGACCCAACCAGATAGTTTTAGTCGAAGATGGTGAGCTTACAGATGAGCTTTACGAGATGATTGAAATTTGGAAAAACAAGCTTGGTGAAATTTTAGAAGTAGTAAAGCTCGAAAAAAATAGCGGTCCTGGTATTGCCAGAGCAAAAGGTATTGAAAAATGTAAATTTGGATTAATTGCGATTATGGATAGCGACGATATTTCGCTCCAAACGCGCTTTAAAAAACAGCTCGAAATTTTTGAAAATAACCCAAATTTAGATGCCTGTGGCTCGCATATAGGCGAATTTGAAAATGACGAGAATAAAATTTATGCTTACAGAGAAGTCCCGCAAAATCATGACGAGATTGTTAAATTCGCGAAGTTTCGTATGCCTGTAAATCATCCAAGTATGATGTTTAAAAAATCGACGGTTTTAAAAGCAGGAAATTATAAAGATGAAAGATTTGGAGAAGATTATAATTTATGCGTTAGAATGCTTTTGAGCGGAGCGAAATTTTACAATATCCCTGAAATGCTAGTAAAAATGCGAGCAGGCAAATCGCAACTAAGCCGTCGTGGTGGCCTAAAATACGCTATTAGTGAATTTAAAGTGCAAAGAGAATTTTATAAGCTTGGATTTTTAAATTTTTATGAATTTACACGAAATGCTAGTGTCAAATTCATCGTTCGTTTGCTCCCAAAAGCAATTTTATCAAAAATTTATTCACTTTTGCGAAGTAAAAATTAGTTTTTGGCGGACGACTTGGTATGTATAGACACTTCGATATGGACGATACGATAATGGTTGCTCTAAAAGTAGCTGATGAGATTTTGTAAGGATAAAAAATGACAAAAAGAGATTTTTTAACAAAAATTCCGTTATTCGCTACTGCGTGTGCGATACCGCTTGGTGCAAATATTAACGATAATGCAAAAAACGATAGTTGGGAAAAATTTTCTTTTTCTGTTAGCAAAATTTATGACAGCGAAAAGCATTGTGCTTTTACTTCAATAGTGAAATTTAACAACCAATACCATATTGCCTTTCGCGAGGCAGAAAGCCATATTTTTGACAAAGACGGAGAAGCTAGGGGGGGGATCAGAATAATAACTTCTAAAAATGGGGAAAAATGGGAGCCTTTAACATTTATAAAAAAAGATGGTTATGATTTAAGGGATCCCAAACTATCTGTTACGCCCGATGGTCGTTTAATGCTTTTATGCGGTGGTTCTGTTTATATAAATAAAAAACGGATTTCTATGATTCCTCAAATTTCTTTTAGTAAAAACGGTATTGATTTTTCGGATATACGACCTTTAAGTTTAAATTTTCAAAATAAAACAAGTTATGATTGGCTTTGGCGTGTAACTTGGAAAGATAATGTCGGATATGGGGTTGTGTATTCGTTAGATTCTCAAAGACCAGTATTTAGAACTGCTTCTTTGGTAAAAACAATAGACGGGATAAATTACGAAGAAGTCGTAAATTTTAATATCCCTGATTGTCCCGGAGAAGCTACTATTCGTTTCTTGCAAGATAATCGTATGGTTTTAGTAATAACATACGGACTTCCAAACGATGGAAAGCACGGCTTTTTTGGCATAAGTAATCCGCCATATACAAATTGGAAATTTAAAAGTATCGGTATGAAACTAGGCGGTCCGGACTTAATTGTTTGCGATGATATGTTGATACTTGGGACAAGATCATCTTTTTTACCAAATTCTTTCAAAACTTTGTTGTTAAGTGGGGATATCAATGGTAATTTTAAAGAAAAAATATTTTTGCCTTCGGGCGGCGATACTAGTTATCCTGGGTTTTTGATTGAAGGAAATGAACTTTGGTGCTGCTATTATTCTTCGCATGAGACAAAATTAGCTTCTATTTATTTGGCAAAAATACCTTTGACTGCTCTAAAATAGTGGAAAAGTAGTATGAAATAATCGTTTCCTTTTGCGAAGTAAATTTGGGCCTAAACGACAAAATTTAGGATGACTTTTATCAATTAGACTATTTTTTGATACTGTTTTTTATAAAAAAATACCAAGATATAAATTTCTTTTTGTTAGCTAAATTTAACTATCTGTGATTTCTAAGTTTTGTCTTTAAATCATTAAAATTTGCCTCTAATGAATTATTTGTATTTGGCACAAGGTCCAAATTCTCGTAAGTAAAAAGTAAAGAAAGATTTCTTTTAAGGCTAAAATAGGCGTTTCTAAGCCGTTTGTGAGTATAAAAGGATTTGCCATTTTCGCTTATGGTTTTTTCGTTCAAAAACTTCTTAAATTCAAGTTCAAAGTCATTTAAAAGTATTTTAAATTCGGTGCAGGTTATATGAGTCAAGACCTTTGCCATAGTAGGTAGTATCAGCTAGGATAATTATCTCTTTGTTATTTAAATTTAGCTTTTGCGGGGACTTTGCTTTAAGTCTAGTAAAGACTCTTTGAATTGTGCGTGAAGATAAATTATTAAATTTAGATAGATATTTTAGATTTAAATTTGCAATATAATCATTATAGGCGACTTCTGATATATCTGCTTTTAATATGAATTGTCTGTGGCAATCTTTGCATTTATAAAGCTGTTTTTTATTTTTTGATTTACCATTTTTTACTATGTTTTTGCTAGCGCAGAATTTGCATTTTTTTAAGATTTTTTGCTCTCATTTAAATGACCCCTTGCAAATATAGATTACAAGGGAGATTGTAGCAGTTTTTATCCTAGATTTTGTCGTTTAAGCCTTAATTTGATTTTTTTGCAACACTTTCAAAAACGCCAACTGCGAAAGAGTGATAAAAACTTTGCGAAATTTAGGAATTAATGTGTGAATTTTTAAATTTCTAATTCACTTTTGCGAAGTAAAAACTAACTTACAAACCCACAATCATCTAAAACAATAAGCCAAAATTTGCGAAAAAAATAAAAAGACGGGCAAAACGCCCGTCAAATTAAAAATTATTCCCACTCGATAGTTGCAGGTGGTTTGGACGAAATATCATAAACTACTCTATTTATGCCTTCAACTTCGTTTATAATGCGGCGAGAGCAGTTTTCTAGCAGGTCATAAGGAAGGCGTGAAAAACTAGCCGTCATGCCGTCACTTGCATCTACTACGCGAATACAAACGGCATTTTCATAAGTGCGATTATCACCCATGACACCGACACTTCGGACATTTAATAACACGCAAAATGCCTGCCAAGTTTTATCATACCAACCGCTTGATTTTAGCTCTTCTCTTAAAATCACATCTGCTTTGCGAAGTAGCTCTAAATTTGGCGTATTTACTTCGCCCATAATGCGAATCGCAAGGCCCGGTCCCGGGAAAGGATGGCGGAATACGACATCTCGCGAAAGCCCAAGTTCGAGCCCTAGCTGACGCACTTCGTCTTTGAAAATTTCACGCAATGGCTCGATTAGCTCAAATTTCATCCACTCAGGAAGTCCGCCTACATTGTGATGGCTTTTTATCGTTTTACTTGCCCCGCTTGGAGAGCTTTCGATCACATCGGTATAAAGTGTGCCTTGTGCTAGGTATTTTACATTTTCAAATTTTTTAGCTTCCTTATCAAAAACTTCGATAAAAGTCTCGCCGATGATTTTGCGTTTTTTCTCAGGTTCAGTTACGCCTTTTAAGCGGCTTAGGAAAAGCTCGCTCGCATCGACGCTGATTAAATTTACGCCAAGTTTGAGCTTAAACATCTCTTCGACTTGCCTTGCTTCGTTTGTGCGAAGTAGTCCGTTATCTACAAAAACTACTATTAAATTCTCTGGCACTGCGTGGGCAAGGAGAGCTGCCACCACAGAGCTATCTACGCCGCCACTTACCGCACAAAGGACTTTGTCATTTCCCACTTTTGCTTTTATTTTTGCGATTTGCTCTTTTGCGAAACTTCCCATATTCCAAGTGCTACTTAATCCGCAAATCTCTTTTGCAAAATTCTTTAAAATTTGATCTCCAAACTCGCTGTGTTGCACCTCTGGGTGGAATTGCAATGCGTAAATTTTCTTCGCATCATTGCCAAACACGCACCACTCGCTCTCGTCCGAACACGCCAAAACCTCGAAATCCTCTGGCAGGCTAGCGACCTTGTCCGAGTGGCTCATCCACACGGTCGAGTTATCGCTCACGCCGTTAAAAAGCTTGTTTGAACGAAGTAGTTTTAGGCTTGCTTTGCCGAATTCTTTTTTCGCTGCTGGCACGACAGAGGCGCCGAAATGTTGCGCGATTAGCTGCATACCATAGCAAATCCCAAGTATCGGCAAGCCCAAATCAAAAATTTTCTCATCACAAAAATAAGCGTCCTTCGCATACACGCTCGCTGGCCCACCGCTTAAAATCAAGCCTTTTGGGTTTTTTGCCATAATCTGCTCGATTGAGGCATCAAATGGTATGAGTTCCGTATAAACACCTTGTTCGCGAAGCCTACGCGCGATAAGTTGCGTGTATTGCGAACCAAAATCCAAAACTAAAATGTCAGCTGTTTGCATATTTTCCCTTCATTAAAATTTCACTGATTATAACTAAATTTAGCCATTATTTGGTTACCTTGCTCGAATTTGAGTCTGTGCTATAAAACGGATCGGCTTTGTATCCGCACCCACTAAGCAAACCTAAAATAAAAAATGCTAAAATCAACTTATGGAAACTAAAAGTATTAAACAAATCATTGCACATGTGAAAAATAGTCCTTTATACGCCAAATTTCGTGCCAGAGAGAGTTTTATTAAAATTTTGCCCAAAAACTGGCAAAAAATCATAGCCTTTATCTACACCAAAAATGACATTTTGATGATAGCTGTGAAGCACCCAGCAGGACTTCAAGAGCTAAAACGAGATAGTAGTATAAAACTGATAAAAGATATATTAAAAATCTTTGCCAGCGTGCATAAATTTGGCGAATTTCATCCTGATATGGATGTGAAAATTTTCGTTGCTACCAAAACAATGAGCAAAAAGCGCAAACAAGAACTCGCCCAAAAAAAGGCAAGTAGTAGCGATGTGCGCGTAGCAGAAAAATCACAAGGCAAATTCACAAACAATATCAAAGATGAAAAAATTCATAAAATTTTTGAAGAAATAAGAGAGATTATCATTGCTAATCGACGAAATCAAATCCCTACCCGCTAATCCCGGCATTTATCAGTATTTCGGCGCAGACGGGAAATTGCTCTATGTGGGCAAGGCAAAGGTGCTAAAAAACCGTGTCAAAAGCTATTTTAGCTTCACTCCCACGCTCGCTCCAAGCCCGCGCCTTGGCGCTCGAATCGCAAAAATGATAAGCGAAGCTGTGCATTTAGAATACATCATCACCCCTAGCGAGAGCGACGCGTTGATTTTGGAAAATTCCTTTATCAAACAGCTCAAACCCAAATACAATATCCTTTTGCGCGACGATAAAACATACCCTTATATCTATATAAATTTAAACGACGAATTTCCGCGCTTTGAAATCACGCGCAAGGTGATAAAAGGGGCGAATATTCGCTATTTTGGTCCGTATTTTCACGGCGCGAAGGAAATTTTAGAGACGCTTTATATGAAATTTCCACTCGTGCAGAAAAAAAACTGTATCAAAGACAAAAAAGCCTGCCTGTTTGCTCAGATTGGCCGCTGTAAAGCCCCGTGCGAGGGCAAAATTTCAAGTAGCGAATATAAGAAAATAGTCGAAGAGGCCTTAAATTCGCTTAAAAATCCGCAAAAAATGGTGCCGTATCTAAGCTCGCTAATGCTTAAATTTGCCGAAAATGAAAATTTCGAAGAAGCTGCCAGTATGCGCGATAAAATCGAAATTTTAAAGCAGATGAATATCAAAGTCGAGGTGGATTTAGCAAGGCTAGATGATTTTGAAGTATTTGCGATTGCTGGGGAGGCAAATTTGATTTGCGCCGTGCATTTTAGCGTGAGAGAGGGCAAAATTTCGGCTTCGAACTATCACATTTCTCACCTAAAAAACGCGAACGATGACGACGCGAAAAACGGCTACAAACAGCTCATTTTAAGCGCATTTCCAGGTGGTTCGCCCGTGGCGTGTGCAAAAATTTATTGCTACGCTGAATTTGACGACAAGGCGCTTGTGAGCGAAATTTTAGCCAGCAGGCATGGCAGAAATTTTAGCATTATCGTCCCAAAAATCGGCGAAAAACGCAAAATTTGCGAAATCGCCTACCAAAACTGCCAAATAAACATAAAAAAATATCTCAAAACGCATGATTATGAATTTTTAGCGGAATTGAAAGATTATTTTGGCTTGCAAAATTTGCCTGTAAATA
Source organism: Campylobacter sp. JMF_08 NE1 (assembly GCF_027737875.1). Classification (NCBI taxonomy): domain Bacteria; kingdom Pseudomonadati; phylum Campylobacterota; class Epsilonproteobacteria; order Campylobacterales; family Campylobacteraceae; genus Campylobacter; species Campylobacter sp. JMF_08 NE1. The sequence goes on along the minus strand of NZ_JAOVUC010000010.1, from coordinate 20,294 downwards.
TCGAAATTTTTGATAACTCGCACATGTTTGGAAGTGCGCCAGTAGGGGCAATGGTCTGCTATAAAGAGGGCGAGTTTTTCAAAGAAAATTACCGCCACAAACACCTAAGCTCAAACAACGACTACGACCAAATGAAGGAATATCTCACCTCGCGTGCGCTTAAATTTGACGAGCTTGGCGCGCCTGATTTGTGGGTGATTGACGGCGGCGAAGTTTTGTTAAATTTAGCTTACGAGATTATTTCTAGCGTGGGAGCAAATGTCGATGTAATCGCGATTTCAAAGGAAAAATTAGGCGCCAAAGCTCACCGCGCCAAGGGATCGGCAAAGGATAAAATTTGCACAAATAATGGAATTTTTGCACTCCAACCAAACGATAAAAAATTACAATTTTTCCAAAAATTAAGGGACGAGGCACACAGATTTGCGATCTCATTTCATCAAAAAACAAAACGCAAAAATGACTTAAATAGCTCAAAACTCCTAAATTTAGGGCTTACGCAAGGCAAAATCAAAAAACTTTTAGATTTTTACGGAAGTTTCGAAAATATATATTTGGCAAATTTTGATGAAATAAAAAGCTTAATCGGACAAAATTTTGCTGAAAAATTGTTCAAATTCCGCCCATAAAATAGGCAAACAAAGCTACCTTTAAAGATTTTTAGAGTAAAATCCGAGATTAAATCTTTGAAATACAGTTTTCATTTTTCTTTGTAAAGCTTATTTTGAGGTTGAAATTTCACTTTTTTGCATTTTGCAAAATACGAAGGATGTTTTATGAGACTAAATACTTCTAGCGCTCTTAAAATGGTTGCGTGGGTTCCACTTTTAATCATTTTTGTCGTTGCGTCTTGGTATTTGTATGATGCTGCGAGGTTGTATAAAATCAACGAAAACCTCAAGCATAAAGTCGATATCTCAGCTGCTTTGTATGACTTCTACGAGGAGTTTGCCAAAGAGCGTGGTATCACAGCGGCGTATCTAGGTAGCGGTAACAATGTCGGTCTTGGCTCTGTTCTTAAAACACAACGCGCCAAAACTGATAAAGCATGGCAAGATTTCCTTGACTATCACGCTCAAACACACGAACAAGACAATCCTCTTCACCAGCTTTTCATCGAGCACTCAGAGGCGCAATCTGCTGCGATTGATCAAATTACAAATTTGATCGGCAGACTTCCTGAGATTAGAAAGAGCATTGATAATCGTGACAAAGTGTTCGTTGAGCTATTCGATGAGTATTATGATAAATTTGACGAGCAATTGACTGCCTTCCGTGATACTATCAACGAAAACTTGTATTCAGCCGATGTTGGTACTCTATCGCTTACCCTTGCAAACATATATGACACGATTTCTGGAACAGCTGCGGTTCGCGATGTTAGTATCGAATACATCATCTCAGGTAGCCCACTTCCTAGGGAAGAGATTGATCACTGGAAAGAGCACGCATGGACATCAGAAATGCCTGACCTAGTCATCGCTACTCACTATGCTGCTACTGGCGAAGATATCGCTATCAAAGGCGAGCTAGAAGAGTATTTCGCTAAACCTGAAAATGAGCAAATCGCCGAAAATGCACAAAATGCAATGAGAACGATTGAAACTCAATTAGCAACTGGCGAGTATGATATTCCATTTAATGAGTGGTTTAGTATCCAATCTAAAAAATATGCAATGCTAGACGAAGCTGTTAAAATGGCTTCTAACGCACTACAAGAGCGTGTTGATACTCACTCAGCGCAACAACTTCAAACATTGATTTTCGCTGCTGCTGCGTTCTTGCTATCACTTATCTTAGTTGGTTTCTCAATCGCCGTCGTTAGACGCATTAACAGAAACATCAACGACCTTGGAAGGGTTCTTGGTAGAGTTGGTGAGCTTTCTAACAACAACGAGCAATTCGATATCAACACAGCTGACGGTATCGACAAAGCCTACTCGCTTATCGAGGACGCGATCGACTTCATTGCCTTGCAAAAAGCAGAAGCTGAGGATGCTAACAAAGCGAAATCTATCTTCCTTGCAAATATGTCACACGAGATTAGAACTCCGCTTAATGGTATTATCGGATTTACAGAGTTGCTCAAAAACACAGATTTGGACGAAGAAAAACGCGATTATGTCGATACAATCGAAAAATCATCTGAAAACCTTCTAACCATTATTAATAACATTCTTGATGTTTCTAAAATCGAAAGCAATAAAGTTGAGATTGAGGATATTTTATTCAACCCAATTCAAGATTTCGAGAGTGCTGTTGAGATCTACGCTGCAAAAGCTGCTGAGAAAAACATCGATATCTTGCTTTACATTGACCCTACATTGGTTCATCACCTATACGGCGATATTACTAAGATTAAAGAAGTTCTTATCAACCTTATGTCAAATGCCGTTAAATTTACACCAGAGCAAGGTAGCATTGCTGTTAATATCGTCAGAGAAGAAGAGAAAAACCCTGGCGAAGCTATCGTAACATTTAGCGTCGAAGATACAGGTATCGGTATCTCTGAGGATAAACTAGCAAATGTATTTAACGCCTTCTCACAAGCTGATTCTACAATCACTAGAAAATACGGCGGAACTGGTCTTGGTCTAACCATTTCATCTAAATATGTTGCGATGATGGGTGGTAAGTTACAAGTTAAATCAACAGTTGGTAAAGGAACGAAATTCTTCTTCACTCTACCACTTAAAGAGACTCAAAAATCAGACGCAGAAGAGATGTTTGCTCACATCAGCGGCTTAAATTTCGCACTTCTAGCAGATCCTAACGATGTAATGTATAGTGATGTCGTTAAGAGATATGTAAATAATCTAGGTGCAAAAATTTCAGTCTTTAATTCAAGCGCACAACTTCGCTCTGCACAAAACAACAACTCTTTTGACGCGTTGATTACTAGATTTAAAAACTATGGCGATGTAAGCAATACTACGATTTTACCTACAATCCTAACTCTAAAACCAAAAGAGTTACAAAGTATTAGCATTACAAACCCTAGAATTTTCACTCTATCTGAGCCAGTGAACCTATCAAAACTAGGCAAAACAATAGATAAAATTCTAAAATCTGGTTCATTAAAAGCTAGACCAGCAGCGGCAGCAGCGGCAGCGCCAGTAGTAGAAGAGCCTAGCCTATCTGCTATCGCTGATGAATCACCAATTATCCCAGATATCACTCTTGATGAATCGCCAATCGTCGAGGAAAGCCCTGTCGTAGAAACTCCGATAGTTGCAGAAGAGATGATTATGGAAGAAGCTCCACTAGCCGTAGAAGAGCCAAAAATAGAAGAGCCAAAAATAGAAGAGCCAAAAATAGAAGAGCCAAAACCATCTAGCTCATCAGCAGATGAATTGCGTGCTATTTTACAAAACAGACACAGAGGCACAGCTAGCGAAGCAAGCTTCGTATCTACACCAAAGCCTGCAATCTCAGAGCCGGTTGTAGAACCTAGCGTAAGCATCGAGCCTGAAATCCCAGAGATTAGAACTGATATTTCTGATATCACTCTTGATATCCCTGAAACACCAAATGTCGAGGTAGAAATCCCTGAGATTACAATTGAAGAGCCAGTTGTGACACCAGTTGTAGAACCAGAAAGCCAAGAGATTGAAATTTCAGATATCGAAGCTCAAATCAGCGAGTCAGAAGTAGCAATTCAAACTCCTGAGATCAAAGTAGAAGCTCCAAGCGTAGAAGTTAACACTCCTGTGGTAGAACCAGTCGTAGAGCCTGAGCCAGTAGTCGAGCCAGTTGCTGCGGTTGTAGAACCAGTAGTAGAGCAAGTAGTTGAGCCAGTCGTAGAAAAAGTAGTCGAGCCAGTGGTAGAAACAGTCGCTCCTGCCGCAGTAGCTACTAAACAAAGAGTAATCGAAGAAATCATCGAAGTTCCTGTTACAATCTACGAGGAAGTTCAACAAGAAGAGACAATTATGGTTGAAGAGGAAGTTGAAGTCGAAGAGGAAGTTGAAGTTCCTGCTGAGCACAATCCAAATGATGACAATGTTCCTATGGTTAATCGCAAATACGCTGCTAAAATTCTAATCGCAGAAGATAATGAAATTAACCAAAAACTTATGAAGCACACATTAAACAGCTTCGAAATGGATTTAACGATCGTAGAAAACGGCTTGTTGGCACTAGAAGCTAGAAAATCAGGCGAAGAGTATGATTTGATTTTTATGGATATTTCAATGCCTGTAATGGACGGTATCGAAGCAACAAAACAAATCAAACAATACGAAGCAGATAACAACCTACGCCATATCCCAATCGTAGCCGTTACAGCTAACGCGCTAAAAGGCGATAGAGAGAAATTTATGGCAGCTGGCTTAGATGAGTATTGTACAAAACCAATCAAAAAAGACATTTTGGCTAATATGCTTAATGACTTTATCGGTGACAAACGCTCTGACGCGGCTCCTGCTGGTGGCACAGTCAAACAAATAGTCAAAAAACTTGTAAAACGCCAAGTTCCAAAAACTATTCTAAAAACCGTGAAAGTGCCTAAAACGATAATGAAACAAGTTCCTAAGAAAACTATCGTTAATGAGCCAGTAGCACAAGCTGTCAAAGCAAAAGATGTCTTGATTTGTAAAGCAAATGTCATGGAAAGCAAAATTTTCGCAAGCATTTTGAAACACCAATACAAAGATGTTGATATGGCTGCGAATTTTGAGCAACTAATTTCTATGGCAACTAACGATAGCTACAAATTGGTATTGATAGATAAAAAACTAGCTGGTATCGATTTCGCTGCCCTAGAAAATCTACACCAAAAAGCGCCAAATACAAATCTAGTATTGTTCTCTAACGACAACGATGAGAACCCTGCATTTAGCGAAGTTGTTACTTACAATATCACTAAATCTGGCCTAGAAAAACTTGCGCAAAAATATATATAAGGGATAGTTGATGAAAGAATTAAAAGTTTTGATGATTGATGACGACCTTATAAATTTGAAACTATTAGAAGTTATGATAAAAAAATATGGTAAATTTACCACAATCCTCCAAGCCAAAAACGGCTTGGACGGATTGGCTGTATTAGAGGCAGAGCCAGTGGATTTAGTCCTACTTGACATTGTTATGCCTGTAATGAACGGCTTAGAATTTTTAGATAACTTGCATTCTAGGGAGCATATCGCACATATTCCTGTAATAGTTTTGACCACAGATGAAACTGCAAAAAGAGAGGCTTTAAATAAAGGCGCGTATGACTTTATGACTAAGCCAATCGATTATTCAGATTTACAACGCAAACTAGATGATGTTATGAACATAATCGGTGATTAATTTCACCGATTTTGTCCTTGTAGCTCAGCTGGATAGAGCGCAAAATTCCTAATTTTGAGGCCGTGAGTTCGAATCTCGCCAGGGACACCACCTAATATATTTTCTGCTTTCTTTTTCATTACAATTGATTTCATAAGACCCTAAATATCAGCATTTGATTATATACTCTTTAATTTTTAATCTTTTCTTGCAAGTTTTTCTCGAATTAAGTAAATATGCAACCAAAACTCTGGCTATAAAACAGCAAAATTTTGATAAATTTTGAAAATTTCAATTACATTTTCCTTAAATTCATTAACCTTTAAGTGGCTTAAATTTAGAATTATTTTCTCAAATCAATTAAAGGAGAAAAAATGAAAATCTTTAAAATCCTATCAACAACCGCAATCTTTGCAAGCCTAGCTTTCACTGGGATCAACCTAAACACCGCCACAAAAGACGAGCTAATGGCACTTCCTGGCATCGGTGAGGCCAAGGCTGAGGCTATCATCGAATACAGAAAAAACAATAAATTTAACTCAATCGACGAGATTAAAAACATCAAAGGCATCGGCGAGAAGCGCTTCGAGGCTATCAAGGACGACCTAACTCTTACTGGCAAGACGGACACTAGCGATCTAAAATCAACCGTGAAAAAAGAAAAAGAAAAAGCCACAAAAAAGGCCGATAAAAAGGTCAAAAAAGAGGTTGTGGATTTAAAAGATAAAGCCAAAAATACAGATACAGCCAAAAAAGCCAAAAAAGCAAAAGATACAGCAGACGAAGTCAAAAAAATCAAAAAAGCTGTGAGCGAGTAGAGAATTAGAATTTATAAATTCTGCAAAATTCTCAAATTTCCAAATTTAGGCTATGGGTTAAATTTTAAATTTAGCCCGTAGCTTGAAATTTTAAAATTTACAAATTTATCGCATTACAAATACTGCTCTGATACGCTAACCATTGTCATTGCAAGAATTTTTGAAGCGTTCGCTATTGTCATTGCGAGGAGCGTTAGCGACGAAGCAATCTACGAGTTAAAATAACCAAACGCCAAATTCGCTGTCATTGCGAGCGAGTGTAACGAGAGAAGCAATCCAGGGAAATTCAGATAAATTTTGCTAATTTTTAAATTCTCTCTAAATTTTACCGGATTGCTTCGCTGTGCTCGCAATGACACGGAATTCACATTTTGGTGATTGTCACTTGTAGATTGCTTCGCTTTCTGCAAAAGCTCGCAATGACAGATTATACAAAATTTGTTCGCCATTGTCAGCGCAATCGAGAAAAACGAAAATTTACTTTGATTTGTCATTGCGAGGAGCGAAGCGACGAAGCAATCTACGAATATAAAATTTCGGCACAGTATTTTTGCAGAATTTCAAAATTTAAATAAAATTTTGCTTTAAATTTTACTGGATTACTTCGCACGCTCGCAATGACACGAAATTAACATTTTGGTGATTGTTACTCGTAGATTGCTTCGCTTTCTACGAAAGCTCGCAATGACAGATTAGACAAATTTGTTCGCTATTGTCATTGCGAGGGGCGAAGCGACGAAGCAATCTACGAATTTAAAATTTACAGACGCTGAATTTGCTGTCATTGCGAGCGAGTGTAACGAGCGAAGCAATCCATGGAAATTCCCTTATCTCTGACTTGTCATTGCGAGGCGACGCAGTCGCCGTGGCAATCCACGAGCATAAACTACCAATCGCTCTAATCCCTATCGCCCCGCGCGAGTGTCGCAAACAAACCAATCCGCGCCAAACCGCCAAATTCCACACCCGCAAACCGCGCAAAAATGGGCTTTTTTTATAAAATTTTAAAATTTTTTCAAATTTTTTGCAAAAATAATTGAATTTTTTAATTTTTTTTGCTATAATCCACGCAAGTTTTACATATATGTATGTAAAATGAAATCTATTTACAAGGAGGAAACCATGAGAAAAGGTTTCACTATGATCGAGTTGATCTTCGTTATCGTTATTTTAGGTATCTTAGCAGCTGTTGCTATCCCAAGACTAGCAGCTACGAGAGATGATGCTGAGGTTTCAAAAGTAGTTACAAATGTCGCTACTGCTGTTAGCGATTTGACAGCTTATTACACAGGTCACAATAATGGCTTTGCTAGCAGTGTAGATACAATGACAAATACTACAAAAAGTGGTTATGTCCAAGCAAAAGGTCAAAACTGCGTTCAAATCACATTGAAAAAAAATGATGGCAATGTTACCGTAAACCCTGCGAGTGGATGTGGTAGTGCCGCTATCGTAGCAGGTGTAAATGATGCACTAAGCAAATCAGGTATGCTAACAGCTACGAAAGGCGCAAAAGATCACCAAGCTGGCGGTAGCGCAGTAGAGTGGTAAGATTATAATCCGATTGGATTATACTTTGATAACTTTGGCTCGGAGGCTTCGGCTTCCGAGCCTTTTTTATTTATATTTTCTTTACAATGTAAAAAGTATAAGCAAAATCACAACCATAAGACTAAAAAATACAATCGCTTCAAGTTTAAGAAAAAAATGAATAATCGCAAATAAAAATATCGCTGAATTTATCTAATCTATAAAAATGTCAAGTGTCTAGTGAAAATGCACCATTTGAAATTTCTCGTGCTTTTAAAGGCTCGTTTGCTTCGTGTGAAAAATAAGATTGGTTGCAGAGGAGGGATTTGAACCCCCGACCTTCGGGTTATGAGCCCGACGAGCTACCACTGCTCTACCCTGCGATACAAAAATGATTTAAAGAAGTGTGGATGGGGTAGGAGGATTCGAACCTCCGCATGATTGGACCAAAACCAATTGCCTTACCGCTTGGCGATACCCCAATGCAAAAGAACTAGTATTATACAGAAAAACAAATCAAAAGTCAAGAAAAATCGCGAAATTTAGTGAAATTTGTAGTGGAATTTTAATTTGCACGATAAATTTGGGCTGTTTTTGCTAAATTTAAGCTATAAAAATGTATAATCAAAGTTCTTTTTGATTGTGCGCTCGTAGCTCAGCTGGATAGAGCATTTGATTGCGGTTCAAAAGGTCAGGGATTCGAATTCCTTCGGGCGCACCACTTTTAACTGACATTTTTTTCATATTTCATTGAATTTTTGATATTTATTTATCATTGCGAAATACTGCGCCGGCAGGTTAAATATTGTCATTGCGAGGCGCACTAACGCCAAAGCAATTTACGAATTAAAATTGCCGAACACTGAATTTGCTGTCATTGCGAGCGAGTGTAACGAGCGAAGCAATCCAGGGAAATTCAGATAAATTTTGCTAATTTTTAAATTCTCTCTAAATTTTACTGGATTGCTTCGCTACGCTCGCAATGACATGAAATTCAGATTTTAGTAATTGTCGCTCGTAGATTGCTTCGCTTTCTGCGAAAGCTCGCAATGACAATGGTTAGCGTATCGGGGCAGTATTTGGGCTTGCGGAGCGTAATGACAAATGAAAGGCAAGGGAATTTCTCCGGATTGCTTCGCTACGCTCGCAATGACAGATTAGACAAATTTGTTCGCTATTGTCATTGCGAGGAGCGTTAGCGACGAAGCAATCTACGAATATAAAATTTCGGCGCAGTGTTTTTGCGGAATTTTAAAATTTAAATAGAATTTTGCTCTAAATTTTACTGGATTGCTTCGCTACGCTCGCAATGACACGAAATTTACATTTTGGTGATTGTTGCTCGTAGATTGCTTCACTTTCTACGAAAGCTCGCAATGACAATGGTTAGCGTATCGGGGCAGTATTTGGAGCTTGCGGAGCGTAATGACAAATGAAAGGCAAGGGAATTTCTCCGGATTGCTTCGCTACGCTCGCAATGACAGATTATACAAAATTTGTTCGCTATTGTCATTGCGAGGAGCGTTAGCGACGAAGCAATCTACGAATATAAAATTTCGGCGCAGTGTTTTTGCGGAATTTTAAAATTTAAATAGAATTTTGCTCTAAATTTTACTGGATTGCAACGCTGGGCTCGCAATGACACGAAATTCACATTTTGGTGATTGTTACTCGTAGATTGCTTCGCTTTCTGTGAAAGCTCGCAATGACAGGGTTTAGAGCGCAAGGTAGTTTAGGCTCGTGGATTGCCACGGCGACTGCGTCGCCTCGCAATGACAAATTAACGGCAAGGGGAAATCCCTGGATTGCTTCGTTGCTTCGCTCCTCGCAATGACAATGGAGAGCGTATCGAGGCAAGTATTCCAAGGTTGCGAAGCGTAATGATAATGGTTAGCGTATCGGCGCAGTATTTAAGGCTTGCGGAGCGCAATGACAATGGTAGCGTGCAATGAATTTCCCTGGATTGCTTCGCTCGTTACACTTGCTTGCAATGACAGCAAATTCAGCGTCTGTAAATTTTAAAGTCGTAGATTGCTTCGTCGCTAACGCTCCTCGCAATGACAAATGTAAGGCAAAGGGAATTTTGCTTTGCGAGAGAGGCACGCTCGCAATGACAGCAAATTTTGTCAAATATTACAATTAATTCAGATTTTCTTTGTATAATCTCACAAATCACAAAATTTAAAGGAAATTTCAATGGATAAATTAGTTTTGGGTGGCAAGGAATTTTCGTCTCGCTTTATAATGGGTTCTGGTAAATTCGACCATGAGATGATAGAAGCCTGTGTCCATAATGCTGGGTGCGAGATCGTAACACTCGCACTTCGTAGAGTAAGCGAGAGCAAAGATAGAAATATTTTAAATTACATACCAAAAAGCGTTACGCTTTTGCCCAATACAAGTGGCGCCAGAAACGCTGATGAAGCCGTGCGTATCGCAAGACTAGCAAGAGAGCTAGGCTGTGGGGATTTCGTTAAAATCGAGATTATCACAGATAGCAAATTTTTATTCCCCGATAATTACGAAACCATTAAAGCGACCGAAATTCTAGCAAATGACGGATTTATCGTGCTTCCGTATATGCATGCTGATTTAAATGTGGCTCGTAGCCTAAAAAACGCAGGAGCAGCCGCCATAATGCCGCTTGGTGCGCCCATTGGCTCAAATCGTGGGCTTATGATGAGAGATATGATTGAAATTTTAGTCGGCGAAGTGGATTTGCCGATCATAGTCGATGCAGGTATCGGTCGTCCGTCTCAGGCGTGTGAAGCCATGGAAATGGGCTGTGCGGCTGTCATGGTAAATACCGCAATCGCCACTTCTAGCGATTTAGTCCAAATGGCAAAAGCCTTTGCAAATGCGATAAATGCAGGGCGAGACGCCTATAATGCCAAATTTGGAGCCGTGCGAAATACTGCCGCGGCAAGTTCGCCACTAACAGGCTTTTTAAGGGACTAAAATGGAAAAAATAGACCACATGAAATACCTAGCACACATGCAAGCAATCGATGATAGCTTAATGCAAAAAGTGCTAAATTTAAGGCAAAATTACGACCCAAACGCTTATAATGAAGCCGATGTTTTAAGGGCGATAGAGAAAAAAAATAGAAATTTAGACGATTTTGGCGCACTTCTAAGCGTAGTCGGGGCTAAATTTTTAGAAGAGTTAGCAAGGGCGAGTATGAGTGAAACTAGGGCGAAATTTGGCAATAATATCTCACTTTTTACGCCGATTTACATTTCAAATTATTGTGATAATAACTGCGTGTATTGCGGATTTAGCAAAAAAAATCAGATTAAAAGAGCCAAGCTTAGCGATGATGAGCTAATAGCCGAATACGAAGCGATAAAAAAGAGCGGACTTGAAGAGCTTTTGGTGCTAACAGGCGAGAGTAGGGTTGATAGCGATGTGAGCTATATCGCTCATGCGTGTGAAATCGCCAAAAAATATTTCAAGGTCGTAGGCGTGGAAATTTATCCGTTAAATGTGGGTGAATACGCTACCCTGCATAACTCAGGCGTGGATTTTGTAACCGTTTTTCAAGAAACATACAACACGGAAAAATACGCAAAACTGCATTTAGAAGGCAATAAGCGAATTTTCCCGTATCGCTTCAATGCCCAAGAAAGGGCGATAATGGGCGGTATGCGTGGAGTTGGCTTTGCGGCACTTTTAGGGCTTGACGATTTTCGCAAAGACGCCTTTGCTACGGGCGCGCACGCGTATTTGTTGCAACAAAAATACCCGCACGCCGAGATCGCCTTTTCAGTCCCAAGACTGCGCCCGATAATAAATAATAATAAAATCAACCCGCGAGATGTCCATGAAAAGGAGCTTTTGCAGGTGATTACGGCGTATCGATTGCTAATCCCTAGTGCGAATATTACGATTTCGACGCGCGAAAGGGCTGGTTTTAGAGATGAAGCGATTAAAATCGCCACGAATAAAATTTCAGCAGGAGTTAGCGTCGGTATTGGCGGACACAGCCAAAAAAAGGGCGACGAGCAGTTTGAGATAGATGACGGACGAAGCGTGGCTGAGGTTTGTGCTGCGATTAGGGGTGCGGGGTTAGCGCCACTGATGAGCGAGTATATTTATCTGTAAATTTGCGAAATTTGGAGCGAAAAAGTGAAAATCACGGCGATTTCAAATTTAGGGCTTTGTGGCGGAAAAGAAGCGTTGAAAGAGAAAATTTCACGCCTTTGCGAAGCCGGGATTAGCGAAATAATCTTGCGTGAGAAAAATTTGAGCGTGAGCGAATACTGCGCGCTTTTTTGCGAAGTTTTGCAAATTTGCAACCATTTTGGCGTTCGCCTTTTTTTGCATAATTTTTTGGATTTAGCTTACGAGTTAAATTATAAATTTGTGTGGTTGCCTTTGCAAATTTTAGAGCAAAAATCTAATCGAAATTTAGCCAAATTTGAAAAAATCGTGGTTTCAGCTCACAGCACGAGTGAAGCTAAAATAGCCCTAAATTTGGGCGCAAACGCACTTTGTTTGAGCCATATTTTTCCGACAGATTGCAAAGCAAATTTAGAGCCAAAGGGACTAGATTTGATTCACAATGTGCGTGAATTTTGGAGTGGCGAAATTTACGCCCTTGGCGGGATAAATTTTAGTAATTTCCACTTTGTGATTGAAAGCGGAGCCGATAATATCGCCATAATGAGCTCTGCCATGACATGCGAAAACGAAAAAGAATTTGTGAAAAAATTTAAAATTTAATTCCATTATTAATTCGAACATATAAAACAAAAATTTTTTATTTAAGTATATATACATATATATATCGGTAAAATCCTGAGATTATTTTAGAAATTTTAGGATTGTAATGGAAAAATCAGAAGAAGGAATGTATTCAAAATTTAAGGGTTTGGATTATAAGAAAGATGATACATTTTGTGATTTTGTTGTAAAAAATCGCTATTTTGTAGAAATTTTAGAAAATTCCGCTCTTTATGCTTCAAATTTTACCGAAATGAACGATATTGATGAGTTTAGATATAGTTTTTGCTATGATAAAAATATAACAAAGCAAAATAAAAAGAAATTGTTAGAAAAAATACAAAATCTTTATTCAGCAAAAGAAAAATTTTATTTCACATCATTTTCAGAATTTAGCGAAAAAGCACAAGACTATCTTATGTGGGCTCATTATGCAAATCGTTCTCTTGGTGTAAGAATTGATTTTAAAGTCTCGGATCAAGATGAAAAGAATTATGTCGTGCCGATAAAATACAGCAACAATTTTCCTGAAATTTCAGATATAGAAAATATACAAGCAGAAAAATTGCTCGAAATAGTGAGCACAAAAAATAGCTGTTGGAGATACGAAAGAGAGCGTAGAGCTATTTTTAGCGAAAATGATTTTAACGAACTTCGCGATAATGGCAAACATTATTTTCCTATACAAATTCAAAGTATAACTTTGGGTAGAAAATTTTGTATGTCGGAAAATTCTAGGGTTTATGACCCAGATTTAGAAAAAAGTAGAAAATTTGATAAAAATGTCATAGAAGTAGCAAAATTTATATATCAAATTTTGAAAAACAATAAAAAATACTCATTAAAAATGCCTGAAATTCGTGCTTACAAAACAAAATATTCGCCAAAAACTTCTAAGATTACGGAAGATTTATTAGTAAATTTTACTTTTTTAATCGGAATTTTTAAGATAGAAAGGAAAGGTTAGTATGGTAACTGATGCTGTTGTGCCTTGTCAATATAAAGAAATTAAAGAAATTGACGATAATCTTTTTTTGGTAGGAATAGTAAGTCAAAATGGAATTGGAACTCAATATGGAATTTTTGATAAAACAGGCAGAGAGATAATTCCTTGTCAATATAAAGAAATTAAAGAATTTGATGATAATTTTTATTTTGTAACAAAAGAAGGATATGATGGACTTTTTAATAATATACCTTTTATTTCAATATGCGGACTTATCGACAAAGCAGGTAAAGAGATAATTCCTTGTAATTACAGAGAAATTAAAAAAATTGATGATAATTTTTTTGTAGTAAGAAGTGTAGATGAATATGGACTTTTTGATAAAACAGGTAAAGAGATACTTTTTTGTATTTACAAAGAAATTAAAAAAATTGATGATAATCTTTTTTTGGTAAAAAATGGAACTCAATATGGAATTTTTGATAAAACAGGTAAAGAGGTATTGCCTTGTATTTACAATGAAATTAAAGAAATTGATGATAATCTTTTTCTAGTATGTAGTGGAAGAAATTACGAGTTTTTTGACAAAACAGGCAAAAAGATAAATCCGTGTAAATACGATGAAATTAAAGAAATTGATGATAATCTTTTTTTGGTAAAAAATGGAACTCAATATGGAATTTTTGATAAAACAGGTAAAGAGGTATTGCCTTGTATTTACAAAGAAATTAAAAAATTTGATGATAATCTTTTTTTGGTAGAAAAAGTAACTGATGAAGGTTTCTGTCAATATGGACTTTTTGATAAAACAGGTAAAGAGATATTGCCTCGTAAATACAATGAAATTAAAAAATTTGATGATAATTCTTATTATGTTCAGAATTTTTACTATCAATGGGGGCTTGTTGATAAAACGGGCAAAGAGATAATTCCTTGTAAATACAAAGAGATTAAAAAATTTGATGATAATCTTTTTTTGGTAAAAAATGGAACTCAATATGGAATTTTGGATAAAACATATAAAGAGATATTGCCTTGCAAATACAATGAAATTAAAGAATTTGATGATAATCTTTTTTTGGTAAAAAATGGAACTCAATATGGAATTTTGGATAAAACATATAAAGAGATAATTCCTTGTAAATACAAGGAAATTAAAAAATTTGATGATAATTCTTATTATGTTAATGATATTCGCTATAAATGGGGGCTTGTTGATAAAATAGGTAAAGAGATAATTCCTTGTAAATACGAAGAAATTAAAAAAATTGATGATAATTCTTATTTGGTAAAAGTAGATGATCAATACGAATCTGTCTATAAATACGAACTTGTCGATAAAACAGGCAAAGAGTTTCATAATTACGATAAAATTTATTTTATCGATGGCTATGTTATAGGAAGAAAAGGTGGTTATTGCTCTACCTTTGAATATGAAAAAATAACAGTACCTCGCAGAGAAAAATACGGATTTATAAATGTTGCAAGTGGAGAGATTATGCTAGAAGCAGTTTTTTATTCACGACCAGAACTTATAAGACCCATCGCTGATAATATATTTCATATTAAGGTTGGTTACCAAGAAATGTTGGTAGATAAAAAAGGAAATTTGTTAAAAGTAATAGAAAATAGAGAAATAATAGTAAATATAAACAAAGAAGATTTGCAAAGCTAAATTTATACTCTCTGTATTGCCATTATTTTGACATTTATTTTAGTTTTGTATGGTGGGCGTCCTTGCTTACCGAAAATAATACAAATTTATTTTTATTACCATGTTGCATTTGTTATTGCGAGAGAACAAACCCGTTATGGTAATCTGTGAGCCAAAATTTACAAGCAAATTCTAAAAATAGAATTTAATTAAATTTTGGAATTTGGCTAAATTTAAAATCGTTCAATGCTAAATTTAAGTAGAATTTTGCTTTAAATTTTACTGGATTGCTTCGCTTTCTGCGAAAGCTCGCAATGACAGCAAATTTAGCGATAGGAATTTTTACTCGTAGATTGCCACGCTGTGCAAAAAGCGTCTTGACACTTTGCTTTTCCTCGCAATGACAGATTAGAGTAAATTTCGCATTGACGCAAATCAAGCTCTAAATAATAAAATTTATCGCAAAAATAAGCAACAATCAAGTTTTTTTAGAATAAAATTACAGGTTTTGTAATCTAAGTCTAAATAAATTTGAGGGAAAAAATGTCGGCAGTTATTTCAAATTTTATTTTCACCCTTGCTTTGGGATTTTACGCGCTTACCTGCTTGCAGTGGTTTTCGTATCGCGTGGAGCGCGTAATGCACCATTTCACCAAGCCTATGTGGCATTTGTATTTTTTCATAATCCCAGTTTTGGCTCAAATCGCGGCTATGTTTTGCCCGTTTTATTACGCAGCCTTGGGCGTGGTGACAGCTAGTTATATCGCTGTTTTGGCGCTTTGGCACAGGGGGCTGGACAAAAAGCTAGTTTTTACCGATCGCATAAAAAGGGCGTTTGCATACATAGCCTCGTTTGCGGTGATTGTGGGGATTGCGGAAATTTTGATTGATATTAAATTTTCAACCGATATTAAAATTCCAGCCGTTATCGCGCTATTTGTGGGATTGTTTTTTCATTTCAGATACGAAAAAACGCTTTTTAACCGCTTCAAAGCTAGCGCGCTAGCCAAGCTAGGCACGATGAATAACCTAATCATCGTTCAAATCACGGCAAGTTACGGCAAGACGAGTATCAAAAACTTCCTTTATGATATCCTTAGCCCGCACTTCGTCTGCTACAAGACCCCGCGCTCGGTAAATACGCTAGCTGGGATTGTAAAGGACATAAATGATGATTTGCCAAAAAACACTCAGGTCTATATCGCAGAAGCGGGTGCCAGGCTGCCTGGCGATATCGCCGAAATCACCGAGTTTTTGCGCCCGCAAATCGTAGTTGTAGGTGAGATTGGCGCGCAACATTTGGAGTATTTCAAAAGCGTAGAAAATATCCGCGCTACCAAGCTTGAAGCGCTAAATTCACCGCGTCTAAAACACGCATTTGTGCATTCTAGCACGCTTTGTCACAACAGCGCCACGATTAGCACCTATGATATCGGCACAAAGGTGATTAGCTCGACACTAGACGGGATTAAATTTAGCCTTAAAATCAATGACGAAAATTTCAGACTCTCTGCGCCGGTGCTGGGCGAGTTTAACGCGCAAAATCTCAGCGCATGCGTCATGGTGGCGAGGTTTTTGGGCGTAAATGATGTCTATATCCACAACGCAGTTGAAAAAGTCCGAAGCGTCGAACACCGCCTCCAAAAGATCGAAAACGGCGGCAAAATCATCATTGATGACGCATTTAACGGCAATCTAGCCGGTATGTTAGCTAGCTACGAACTATGCAAAACTTACAAAGGAAATAAAGTCATCGTAACCCCTGGAATCGTCGAATCTACCAAAGAAGATAATGAAATTTTAGCCAAAAAAATCGATGAGGTTTTTGATCTCGTGATAATAACGGGCGAGTTAAATTTAAAAACGCTCAAAGACAATATAAATCCTGGCAAGGTTTATGTGCTAAAAGATAAATCGAAAATGGTTGAAATTTTGGCTAAATATACCAAAGCAGGGGATTTGGTGCTGTTTTCTAACGACGCGCCAAATTTCATATAAATTTTAAATTTTGATTATTTTTAAATTTGCGAATTTTAAAAATTCGCAAATTTGAAAGAATTCTCACAGACCGCCAAAGAGTGCTTCGAGATTTTTTAGTCCCTCTTCGTTTGATACTTTTTCGCTTGATGCGCCTGTTTCGATTAGCTCGATTTCATAGCCACTTAGCATTGAGGCTAGGCGGATATTTAGGCCGTTTTTGCCGATAGCTTTGGATTTTTGGTCAGGGTTGATATAGACGATTGCTTTGTTTTCATCTGTGATTTTGACCGAATTTACAATCGCAGGCGCCATTGCACGCGAGATTAAAATTTCAGGCGAGGCAGAGTATTCAAACGCATCTATGCTCTCTCCGCCAGCTTTTTTGTCCTCTTCGCTTAAATTTTTGCTCAAAAACTTACTCACAGCGTCGATTCTAGTGCCGCCTTTACCCACGGTTGCGCCCACTGGATCGATATTTGGCGAAACTGAGCTAAGGGCTATTTTCGTGCGTTTGCCCGGAATCCTAGCGCATGCTTGGATTATGACGCTTCCGTCTTTTATTTCAGGGACTTCTGTGCGTAAAATTGCTTCTAAAAATTTAGGGCTTGTGCGTGAAAGTTCTAGTTTGATACCTTGATTTTTGTCGATATAGGCGTTTTTGATGACGGCTTGCACGACATCGCCCACTTTGAAACTCTCGCCTTTTATGCGGTTTTTTTGTGGCATGTAGGCTTTGATATCGTCGATTTCGACAAATGTCGTTTCGCTAGCGTCGATTTTGGTGACGGTGCCGTGGGCTAGGGTGCCGATTTTGTTTTTATAGCTTTCGAAAATTTTCTCTTCGAGTAGGCGTTGGATATGGTAATTTAGCTCTTTTGCCAAAACCTGCGAAGCTGTGCGGCCGAGATTTTCGATATTTATATCATAGCTTAGCTCGTCGCCAATCTCAGCGTCCCCGTGCTTTTTGGCTTCGCTAATTGCGATGAAATTATCCTGTCCTGCGCGCTCGTCATTATCGGCTACGACCTGGACTTTTTGGTAGAGTTTTACCTTTTTTGTAACGGGATCTACCTCGCTGTCGTAGATAAACTGTTCGCCAAATAGCCTTTTTGCGGTTTGGATAAAGGCTGTTTTGACCCGCGCGCCCACATCTGAGGGATCAAGTCCTTTTTCGTTTGCGATAGACTCGATTATGTCTGTGATTTTTTCCATAATTTTCCTTTTCTTACACTGCTAAATTTTGGGATTTTTAAAATTTTCGAGTTCGGTATTATATTAAATTTAGACTTTATTTTTATTTAAACGAATTATTATATTAATTTTGCTAAACTCATCAGTTTAAAATTTGAAATACGAAAGGATGAAGCAATGCAAGTAAAACTCGCTAGAACTAGCCTAGAAGCGAAGCCAAAGAGTGCAAAAGTCGAAGATTTGGAAGCTCAAATCGCAAAAAGTGGTCAAAAAATTTTCTATTTAGATAGAGAAAATTCGCATAAAGATATCATTGCGCTGATAGAATTTTTTGAAAAAAAGGGATTTTCGGTCTATCAAAGAAGCGTGTATTATGGCCTAAATGAAAACGAATATATGTATGAGGTGCATATAGTTTGAAAAAATTTCTCTACATACAAACCCTCGGTTGTGCGATGAATGTGCGTGATAGCGAGCACATCATCGCCGAACTAAAAAACCAAAATTACGAACTCACAAACGATATTAACATTGCTGATTTAATCCTTATAAACACCTGCTCTGTGCGTGAAAAGCCCGTGCATAAGCTTTTTAGCGAGATTGGCGCATTTGACAAAGTCCGCAAGGCTGGCTCAAAAATCGGAGTTTGCGGCTGCACTGCTAGCCACTTGGGCGCTGAAATTTTCAGGCGCGCTCCGTTCGTGGATTTCGTCCTAGGCGCACGAAATGTATCGAAAATCTCACAAGCTGTGCAAACGCCAAAATTTATTAGCACCGATATAAACTACGATGAGAGCGAGTTTGCCTTTGGCGAATTTCGGGGCAGTCCTTACAAATCATACATAAATATTATGATTGGTTGCGACAAAAAATGTTCGTATTGTATCGTGCCACAAACCAGAGGCGACGAGCTCTCAATCCCAGCAAAAATCATACTTGATGAGGCGCGCAGAAGTGCCCAGCGCGGGGCAAAAGAGATATTTTTGCTTGGTCAAAATGTCAATAACTATGGCAAAAGATTTTCCAATGCGCACGAAAAAATCGATTTTAGCGACCTTTTAGTAAGGCTAAGCGAGATTGAGGGGATTGAGAGGATTCGCTTTACGAGCCCGCACCCGCTTCACATGGACGATAAATTTTTAGAAGTTTTTAGCTCAAATTCTAAAATTTGCAAATCCATGCACATGCCACTACAAAGTGGTTCGACTAAGGTTTTGCGCGATATGAGGCGTGGATATAGCAAGGAGTGGTTTTTAGACCGCGCGCTAAAACTGCGAGATTTATGCCCAGATGTGAGCATTAGCACCGATATCATCGTGGCTTACCCGACGGAGAGCGAGGCGGATTTCGCCGATACGATTGATGTGCTAAAACAGGTGAAATTTGAGCAGGTTTTTAGCTTTAAATTTAGCCCGCGTCCGCACACGCCAGCGCAGAATTTAGCGCTAATCGACGATAAAGTCGCAAGTGCGCGCCTTAGCTATTTGCAGGGTCTGCATAATGAAATTTTAGATGAGATTATGAGCGCGCAGGTAGGTAGATGGCACGAGGTGTATTTCGAGGAACTGCGCGAAAACAATCAAGTAGCTGGCAGAAGTTTTTCGAATTTTTTGGTTTGCGTAAATGGTAGCGAGGAATTGCTTGGGCGCACGCTAAATGTAAAAATCGAAAAAGCCGCTAGAATGGCACTTTATGGAAAAGTTACCCTTTAAAAAACGCATTTTCTTTTTTTGTGTAGAATATATTGGGACTTTTTTGATACGCTTGATTTATCTTACTTGTAGGGTTAAATTTAGCGATACAAAATTATCAGATGAAACTTGTGTGGTGGTGTTTTGGCACGGCAGACTTGCAATGATGCCTTTTGCTTATCTTCGCTACTGGAAACGGTATTATGGCGAAAAAAGAAAGGTGAAGGTCATCATCTCGGACCACAAAGACGGCGAGATTATCACGAGAGTGATTTCGCATTTTGGTATCGGCGCGATTAGAGGGTCAAGCTCCAAAGGCGCAGTTAGGGCGCTGATGAACGCATTTAGCGAAATCAAAAACGGCGTAGATGTCATCATCACCCCAGATGGTCCCAGAGGTCCAAGACACAGCGTCGCAGACGGAGCTGTCACGATCGCGCAGAAAAAAAATCTCAAAATTTACGCGCTAAACTACGAAGCGAGC